>NZ_JBJUSF010000017.1:0-46739 GCF_046098195.1 Streptococcus sp. ST14 | reverse complement strand
TATCAAAAAAGAAAGGACGAAATTTGTCCTTTCTCGAGCTTAGCTTTTCATCAACCCACTACAGTTGACAAAGAGCCATAATTAGAAGGAATCGATCAAAGAGGGTTATTAGTCTTTAAAATTCCTTTGGAAGATGAGGAGAGACAAGATTGAAGTAATGGCTGCCAAGAAGAGGAAGGCAGTTGCTTCTTGTTCCCCAGTTGCAGGGAGTTCTCTTTCCTTGTCTTCTTTGATTGTAGCTGTAACAGGAGCTTTTTCATCTTTTGATGATGAATTGTCTGTTACGACTGGAGCAGGTTTTTCAGTCTCTCTTGGTAGAACATACTCAGGAAGAGTCACAACTGGTGGCGCTTCTGTTCCAACTGAGCTTTGTTTGCTACCTACCTCAATCACTCGATTTTGTGCTGGAGTTGCTTCTGTTTGGAGAACCTTGCGATTGTTACCGTTCACTTCAACATACTCGACTAAGAGACCGTCTTTCCCTTCTGATAGAACTTGCTCTTTTCCTTTGTCTAATTGTGGGTTTTCGCGACGGATAGTCTTGAATGGTACTACCTTATTGACGATTTCCAAGCTTGGAAGTGTAAAGACAAGGTCTTTAACCCCATCCTCAGGACTTGAAGAAGTAATTGGTTTTTCAGGTTGCGCTGGAGTTTCCGGTTGAGCTGGTTTTTCAGGCTGAGCAGGTTTCTCAGGTTGAGCAGGTTTCTCAGGTTGAACTGGTTTTTCAGGTTGAACTGGTTTTTCAGGTTGAACTGGATTCTCAGGTTGAGTCGGCTTTTCCGGTTGAGCTGGAATTTCCGGTTGAGCAGGTTGTTCAGGTTGAACTGGATTCTCAGGTTGAGCTGGCTTTTCAGGCTGAGCAGGTTTCTCAGGTTGAGCAGGTTTTTCAGGCTGAGCAGGCTTTTCCGGTTGCGCCGGTTTCTCAGGCTGAGCAGGCTTTTCGGGCTGAGCAGGCTTTTCCGGTTGAGTAGGTTTCTCAGGTTGAGCTGGTTTTTCAGGTTGAACTGGTTTTTCAGGTTGAGCAGGTTTCTCAGGCTGAGCTGCTTCGAGCTTGCTGATTTGTTCGAGAGCAGTTTCTAGCGCTTGATTGACTGCTTCCTGAGTTTTAGCTTCTTGGATTGCAGCAATGGCTTGGTCAGCAATTGCTAACAATTGCTTCTTAGCTTCCTTGTTGGATCCAAGTTCAGCGCCTTTTTTCTCGATAGCTTTCGTCAAGCTGTCCATAGCCTTATCGTACTCAATTTCCGGTTGTTTTGGTTCAGCTGGTTGTTCAGGTTGTTCAGGTTTAGAAGGTTCTTCAGGCTGCTCAGGTTGCTCTGGACTAGGTTCCTCTTGGCCTCTTTGATAGTTCTCGTCCTTGGATAGGATATCTTGTAAGGCGCTGACAGTCAACATGACTTCTTGAACATCCACAGCTTCGGTACTGAGTTGGTTTCTCAATTTTTCTAGATTTGCTTGGAAAGCTTGGCGTGCAGTAGCCGTATTTTTCAAACCTGCTGGATCAAAGTTTGACAGATCATCTTTCCATTTTGAGATAGACTGGATGATATCTGCCTTGCTGTAGAGTTCACTGCCTTCGCCACGAGTGATAAATTGGTCTACCTGAATACCGATATTTCGAGACAAATCGTTTCGATCAGGATCGAGTTGAAGGGTGACTGCGTGCAAGTTTTCGTCCAGACCTTTTAGGCTAACCAGAGTTTGATTGCCTTGGCGTTGGGCAGCGTGACCGCTAAAGTATTTCTTACCATCAATAGTCGAAGCATTTCCCATCCCCTCTTGGTAAGGAACTTCTTTGCCGTCGAGGAATACCTTGTAGATACCATGATTTGGATCAACATAGCCCTTGATATCAAGTCCAGTACCGTAGAAGTAAGCTGTTACGGTTGTCTTTTTCTTTTGTTCATCAGTTAAGCGACCAAAGGATGCCCAAGACTCCGTTTTTTGGTACTTGTCTGCCGAATTGGTTTCATGGTGCCAGCCAGGACTGTAATCCAACTGACTAGCTTGGTCATCATAACTTGTTTGATCCTTGATCAGCAATTCAGCTTTCATCACTTGGATTGTTGCATCGGTAGCAAAACCGAGCAAGGCACCATCAGAAACAGAAGTGAGCTTGGCTTTAAAGTCAAAGATAGAGTCGGCTTGTTCTGTAAAGTCAATCGTTGGGATGGTCACAGTCTTTTCTGTTTCTCCATCTTTAAAGGTCACATCTTGAGTTGTATCTTGGTAAACTTTACCGTGAACCCCAGTTCCAGGTTCTGTGATAAAGCGAACAGTAGCAGTTCCCTTGCTTCCACCAACACGTTTAATCTTAACAGTGACTGGTTTTCCTTTTTCGACTTCGTAGTTGGTAGACTCGAGTTCAAACATTCCCTTGCTATCATTGTTTAGGGTGTAGATCCCTTCTGTAGCAATTGGTTCGCCTGTTTTATTAACGAGAGTAATAGTGTGTTGGCCTGGTGCTAAATCACCTGTCTCAAAGACTTTTTGGCTGCGTTTACGGCTTGCGTTCTTAGTTTGTACATCTGCAACCTTTTGACCATCAACATAGACGGACATTTCTCCGTGCCCTGGATCGACTGTAGAGACGACATAGGCCTTGGTTCCTGTGAAGGTATAGCTGACTTTGGCATCTTTTTGATTGGTCCACATAGAAGTGCCACGAACACCTTCAGATTCATTGTACCAAGTTGTACCGGCTGTATCCGCTGTTGTATTTGAGTGGTATTCAAGTCCAAGAGGGTAGCCGTCTGTCTTTTCGATACTACTTGGTGTTTTGTAGACAGAGAAGTTGGTCAAGATTGGAGTTGCTTGAGCACCAGTGATAGTTACACGGATTTTTTGTGCTTCTACAGGTTTACCTTGAATCAAGCGACGGTAACCAACAGTTGAACCTTCCCCGTAAGTCACCCAGCGTCCGTTGATTTCGACTTCAATCTTGAAACCAGAGATACGTTGACCTTTGGCGATATCTTCTTTGAGTTCGACAACGTCAAAGCGTCTCTTTTGTCCTAAATCGACTGTGAAACTACCAGTTGTGGCATCATTTGAGAGCGCCCAGCTAGTATCATCTTTACCGTCAGTCAGGTGACTTTCTTTGTAGAGGTGGTTCTGACGAGTAGAACTTGCTGTTACAGTGGCCCCTTTGGCAAAGTCAGTCGCATACATTTGGTCTAGGGTTGCTTTGAATTCCTTCAAGCGAGCCACATCCGCATCTGCGAATTTTCCTTCTTTGTTTGGTGGAATGTTGAGAAGGAGTGGGGTTCCACGACCAACAGATTTGAAGTAGATATCCATCAACTCTTTGAGTGATTTCGGCTGTTGATTGTCATGGTAGAACCAGCCAGAACGAATCGAAACATCAGCTTCCCCTACAGAGTACATGTCACCATCAGGGTCACCATGGTTGAGGTATTCATTTTTTACATCATCTGTGATGTTGGCTCTCTTGACTTTATGCCAGACAGGGTCACCTGCGATACCACGTTCATTTCCGATCCAGCGAACGCTTGTCGGTTGAGCAGAGAAGATGGCGATATCTCCTTCAGCTTCTTTGATATATTTGAACCATTCATCAAAGGTATAGGTCACTTTTTGGGCACCGCTACCACGCGCACCGTCCATCCAAACCTCGATAAATTTCCCTTTATTTCCGTATTTTGGATTTCCAAGGATTTCTTTCAGTTGGTTGAGATAGTATTGGTTGTATTCCTTTTCGGTTGCGACATGGTATTTTGGATGATTGGCATCCCATGGTGACAAGTAAACACCCATATTCATGTCGTACTTGCTAGCAGACTTGGAAACTTCTTCGAGAAGGTCACCCTTTCCATCTTTCCATGGACTAGCAGCTACGGTATGATCCGTATACTTAGAAGGGTAAGCAACGAAACCGTCGTGGTGTTTAACAACCATAATGGTTCGTTTGAAGCCCGTTTCCTTCAGAGTACGAATCCACTGGTCAGTATCCAAGTTGGTTGGATTGAAGTATCGGGGGTCTTCTTTCCCATTACCCCATTCAGAATTGGTGTAAGTGTTCATTCCGTAGTGGATGAAAGCTGCCAATTCTTCCTTGTGGTAATCGAGTTGAGCCTTACTTGGAAGAGGTCCATGGTTGCCAATCTCAGTTTCCTTATCTTCTGGATGAGCTACTGGTGGTGTAGGAGTCATTGGATTAGCTGTATCAGCGACTGGCTCGTATTCAAAGACGACCTCATTCACCCCTTTTTGCTGGATCCTTGCTTCCAAGCTAGCTTTGACTGGACGGTAGCCAGCAATGTCTTTTGCATGGAAGGTGTTGACAAAGGAAACGTCGTACTCTTGGCCGTCATTGTTATCAACTGTCGCTTCCGCTAGTTCAGTAGTGGTTCCTTTTTGACGGTAGTAAACTTTGAAAGAGCCTTTGTTGGCTTTATAGACCACCTTGATGACACGTGTACCGGCAGGCGCTTTGCTGACAACATTGTAATCTTCAGCCCAAGTATCTTTTAGTTGTTTATTGACCGCTACACCATCAATGGATACAATTTCGTATTTATCTTTATTCTTCTGATAGAAGTCCGTCTTCTCGATTTCTTTTTTGAAATTGTAGTCAAATGGCGAATCAACAGCTGTCTGTTCGATAAAAGTATCATTATCTTTGACAGGATTTCCTTCTTCGTCTTCGTGTTGGATAACCACACGTCCGTATTCAACTCCCTTGGTTAAGGTAGCGATTCCATCTTGGTTGAAGGAATATTCGTTGCTTCCGATAACAGCTGTTTCGTTCCGAAGCATACGCCCCTCATCAGTAAAGTAGTAACGATTTCCGTTGTCTCCCTGGTACCAGCCTTTCACACCATACTTGGCAATCATGTCCTTCACCCATTTCAGTTGTTCAGGTGAAAGGACGAGTCCGCCACCAAAGCGATCCTTTTCAGCCACACCATTGTCAACGGTTCCGTGTTGGTGAATCCCCAGAACTTTTCCTTGGCTATCGACAATCCCGCCACCAGACAAACCAGATACAGAAGTGGTTTGGTAGGTGATACCAGTCGTTCCCTTATCATCGTAGGGCTCAACAGATCGGATAGTACCGTCTGCCTTGTAAAGCTGACCAGCTAGGATAGGTTGTTTCAGTTCTTTTGAGCTCGAGTCAGTTGGGTAGCCAATCGTACTGATGGCTTCTCCCGGCTGATGTGTCTTGTGCTCCGCTAAAGGCGCAAAGGTTGCTGCTTTGTTTGGACTAGCAATCGGAAGAGGAATAGGAGCTTCTACAAGAGCAAGGTCATTCTTATAGCCTTTTCCAAACTCTTTCTTGTTCCAGAAATGGATGTCCTTTTCTCTGAATAAAACCGTAGTTCCAGAAGATGGAAGTGAGTTTTTCTTTTCGCTGTTTGAACCAACGTTATAGTAGAACTGGGCAGATTTTCCACCACGAATGTGACCTTCGCCAGTTTCTTTATTGGCCTCTAGGAAGTTATGAGCAACGGTAAGGATTAGATTAGGAGCTACAAAGATACCAGATCCTGAAACGAGGTAGCGTTGTTCTCCTGCGTTGTAAGTGCTGTAAACCATAGTAGCAGCAGTAGCAGGTTGTCCCTCGTAGTTGATATGTTTGAGGTCTTGACCACCGTTAATGATAGCACGGTTTCCGTTCTCAGTTTCTTTTGGAGCTTCTTCCTTATCCTTTAGAATGCTCTTAGTTTCTACTTTTGGACTAGCTTTTTTGTCAACGATAGTTGTCGTGTCGAGTTCTTTGACAGGTGTGTCTGGATAGGCACGGTCTTGAATTTCTTCAGGGAGCAAATCAGCACTGCTGGTATCGGCAGCAGGTGTTTCTTGTTTTTCAGCTTCTACACGGTCTTCTTCTTTGACTGGTTCAGCCTTGGTCTCTTCTATATCTGCTACTTGTTTAATTTGCTGATCTAAATTGGATGTCGTGGTAGGAGACGTTTCGTCTGCACGCACAGTTCCAGAAGCAAAAAATGCCAGTCCGACGATAACAGAGGCCACTCCTACAGTCAACTTCCGAATGCTAAAAGTTTGCCCTTTTTCAAAAAGGTATCGATTCATAATATACTCCTAGTTTTTAGAAAGGCAGTCAGCTACTGCCCAAGCCCAAGTCTGACTTGGTTACAACTTGATTTAATGAAAAAACTCTCTGATAATTTGTAAGCCACCTTACCTCCTGTTTATAAAGCGCTTTCATTTTAAGATAAAAAAATTTAAAAGGTCATTTCTCCCTTAAAATGACTGAAAACTTTTAATATAACAAATATACTAAATTAATGAAAGAATTGCAAGAGCAAAAAGCAAAAAAATAAATATAAATTAAAGAAAATCAGTTACTTTTTAAAGAAAAAACGCATCCTTTCATGGCTCAAACTAAATGAAAGGATACGTTTTAAAAAGAAATTAGAGTATTTTTTGGAGAGAATCTTGGATGGTTTGGGGGTCTGTTTTGGAAGAGAAGCGCTCAAGGACTTGCCCATCTCGACCAATGAGAAACTTAGCAAAATTCCATTCGATTCGTTTTCCTAGCGGGCCAGACTTCTGGTCTTTTAGCCAAACATAAAGAGGATCTGCTTCCTTGCCGTTGACCTTGATCTTGGCAAAGCGAGGGAAAGTGGTCTGATAGTGTAGGCTACAGAAACTATTGATTTCCTCTGCGCTGCCGGGTGCTTGTCCCATAAACTGATTGCAAGGGAAATCTAGGATTTCAAAGCCCTGATCTTGATAGCGTTCATAGAGTTCTTGAAGCCCCTGGTACTGGGGCGTTAAACCACATCCTGTAGCAGTGTTGACAATCAAGAGAACCTTGCCACGATAGCTCTCCAGGGGAGTTGCTTGGTTGTTTTGGTTCAAAACGGAAAAATCATATACGCTGGTCATGAGAGCCTCTTTTCTTTTTCTACATTGTAACAGTTTTTACCCTTTTCGTCGAGTTGGATGAGAGAAGTTGTTGAAAAAATACACAATTGTAGATAAATCAGGACAAAATGATGCTCCTTTTATGAAACATGGTATAATAGGCCTATATAGCTAAATGGAGTGTACTTATCACTAGGGAATCAGAAAAAGGATAAAACAGCCATGTCAACAGTAAAAAGTGATATAAATCTTGCGCAAACATATGCGACTCAGCTTAAAAATGCTTGTCAATCGTTAACAGCGATCGCTGCGGCTAGTCAGGATGACTTAACGACCCTTCAAGGGAATAACAAGGCTCATCAATGTCTGACAAAGGATCAAAATCTAGCTAGTCAGATAACAGCCGCTGTCACCCTAACTTCCGAACGACTTCACTCTGTAGCGAGTGATTTTGAAGCGCTAGATAAGGCTGCGGCCAATGGTTTTGGGAGTCATACATGAGCACGTTAGATGAGTTGAAGAAAAGAGAGCGAGAACTCTTGTACCAGCTAGAAGACAATGGAAAAGAGAAATACCGCACTAAAGAACTGATAGAAACCTTTGAAGGATATGATAGAGCTAGCCACCGTTATCAAAGTGATTTGTGGGAGGCAGCCTATCAGAGCCGATACGCAGGACAGTTGGAAGAAACGCTCCTGCAAAGAAATCAACTCAAAAACCAAATCTTTGAGGACCTCACCTACCACATGGATGATTTGAAGAAAGAAAAGTTCCGATTAGAGGGAGACTTGGATGCGGTTTACTATGAAAGGCGCAAGGAACTAGAAAGAGAGGAGGAGACGCGTCATGGGCATTGATATGTATTTGGAACAATCGCAACTACAAAGTTCAAGTGTAGCGACCATGTGTCAATCTCAGGTGGAGGCTTATCAAGCCTTGCAATCAGCCATCCAAAAGTTTTCAGAGGATAAGGAAAGTCTAAAGGGCGACGCTTATGATTCGGCTAGAAGTTTTTTTGCAAGTGTCTTATTGCACTTGAGCAAAGGGGGACAACTCTATGCAGAAACCTTCTCTCAAGCTATCAAGAAATTACCAGAAGACTACCAAACGATGGTCGACAGCAAGAGTTGGCGTGAGGATGATCTGCTTGATAAGATCCGCCAGGAAGAGCAAATGATCGCCTATCTGGATGAAGTCAACCAATCCCTTTCTTCCTTGACCATGGATAGCGAAGAAAAAGGGAGATTGAGACGTAGTAATGTGGAACTCATGCGAGGACACCACGCGAATAAACGTGTCTATGAAACAATCTTGAGAGACCTGCGTGCCTATGATAGCTATTCAGGAGGACTGTTCGATGAACTAGACAGTATCGATGTGCAGTTGAGTCGTGGGCTGGCCCAGATCGAAACGAGCTGGGATGCCAAGACAGGCGTCTTTAAAGTCCCATCTGACCTGACTTGGGCAAACTACCTGACTGCCTATTCTGATACAAAGGACTTGAAGCTCAGTCGCCAAGAGAAGGCCTTTGTCCAGACCATGATGGCAGAATACGGCTTTGATGCAGAGACAGCCCAACAGCTCTTGACCATCAAGCAAGGGATAGATAAGAAATTCCCAACCTCAAGTCAAGAGTTCCGTGACTATATCTTTTTGCGTGTCGTCGGTGCGGCCAACTATGATGACTTTAAGTGGAACGAAACGGCAGGTGGATTGTGGCAATATTTTTATTACGAATTTGTGAGTGATCCGAATACAGGCCAAAAATTGAGAACTTTGAAACCAGTTCTTGAAATCTTTCAAGAACTGGGGTTGAAAGAAGAAAAGGCAAAAGAACTGTATTATAACCTTAGACTGCAGCATACACTAGCTGGTGGAGGGAGTGATTCGGAGACAATGAAGTCAAGAGACTTGTCAGAGTATAATGAAGCGAAAGATAAGTATGAAAAAGTTTATGGCAAAAATAATAAATTTGACGAATTTTGGGACAGCAAGTTAAAGGCCTATTCTAACAATGGAGCAGGTCATGCAGACTTCGCCCACCAGTCCATCACTATGGCGACTCATCTTAATCCTAACCAAGCTCAGTTATCCGATCTCTATGGCGGTAGAGAGCGTGTCAAGGACCTTTCTGGCTGGGAGGGAGATACGACCTTTAATGCAAACGATATGAAGCCAAGTATCGGAGAGGATGACTACAAGGCGGATTTGGACTCGGTTAACCTTATCGGCCGTATGCAAAATGGGCAATCCTATGACCAAGCCATCTCTTCTTACTATGCTGAACTTCAAAAAGACTCCTCTCAGAGAGAAAGAGAATTCCTAAAAAATAAGGATTGGGATACAGTCAGAGATACTATTTATGATAGTTTGCGACCAACGGATATTAAGCTAGATGGAGAGGATGCTCTTAAAGCATATATTGAAAGAAAATATCCAGGAGTGTCCAAGTTTTTAAATCGCTTGGAAGCCGTGGCGGACTAGGAGGAAGTCTATGAAGAAAATACTAGGTGTTTTAACAATAATTGTATTACTTGTATCAGTTTGTTTTTACTTTTTTCCTAAACAACCTAAAAACGTTTTTGATGAAATCTATCAGGAAACAGAGAAAACCTATCTAGGAAATAATGTCTTTAACAAGTTGAAAGATGTTGAGACACATAAATATCAAGAGTATAGTGATGATTCTAAATTTTATCCAAGTGTTGTCTATGAGGGAAATGCTTTACCAGATAGCTATGAGAAAATTGCTATAGATTTTAATTTTAAATCCGAAGCTCAATTAAGCTTGATTTCATTTGAAAAACGAATAGAGTCCAACGTTAGTATAAAAATGTGGACTGTATATTCTCATAAAGAAGGTAATTTAAAAAAATTTGTAAAAATAGTTTTGAAGAAGGCAGATACGAAAAATTACATCGAAGACGAAGCTCAGGTAAAATCCTACCTAGAGCAGTATGGTATCACTGCCAAGGATTTGGATTCTTACTACGACGAAATCGTCAACCAGAAAGTCTTGAAAGATTGGTGTACCTTTTATGACAGTAAGTATTCTCCAAGCAACTATGGCGATGTCAAGATTGAAACCCAGTGGGAGAATTGGTGATAACATGAAAAAAATATTAGGTCTAATAGGGTTATATGCACTAATTGTATTATTTTGTTTCTACTTTTTTATCCATCAACCTAAAAATATCTTTGATGAGATTTATCAGGAGACGGAGAAAACCTATCGGTCAAATAATATTTTAAGAAAAATAGATGGCTTTGAAATCAGAGAAGTTTGGCCTAATGATAGTGAATACTTTGCATACACCCCTTCTGGGAAGTATCAAACTCGTCTTGGAGACTATAAAGATATAAGTATTAGCTTTAATTTTGGAGAAGGTATCAAAGGGATGACGATACGTTTTGAAAAAAGGATTAATTCGGATATTACTCTATGGTATTCAGCACACTATAATATAAAAAAGAAAATTCTCAAAAAAGGGCTTGCGATTTTTGAAGAGCCAAGGCAACCAGGTCAATATCTAGAGGACGAAGAAAAAATAAGAGAATATCTCAGAAAATATAATATTTCTAAAGAAGAATTAGAGCAAGACTATGACAAAATCGTCAATCAAAAAGTCTTGAAGGACTGGTGTTCGATTTATGACAGCAAGTACTCGCCAAGCAACTATGGTGATGTCAAGGTTGAAACCCAGTGGGAGAATTGGTGACGAGGGTCAGTAGATATTTTGGAAAATATCCTATGAATTGAAGTGGAAATCCCACCTAGAACGAACTAGGTGGGATTCTTTACCTATAAAATGAGAAATTAGCGAATCTTGCTCTATTTTTTAACGTGTTCCGATAAAAAGGCATAGGTCATGCTTCCAAAGATAGCAGCAATACTCAAACCAAATACCAGTAAAGGGATGAGGATATCTGTTTGAAAAAGTTTTTCTAAAAAAATAGAAAGAGGAATTTGTTGGACATAGAGTTTATGGAAACATAGCAAAGTAAATAAACCAATTAGAATACCGAAAAACACAATCCAACTCCGAAATTTGATTTGAGCTTTGCTATAGGTTTTGAGGATGATTTCTGATTTGTCATCCTTTTCAAGATGAAGCTCTTGTACGGCTCTTTGAGCTTTTATACTCATGAACAGAATGAGTCCAAAATAGAGGTAGGGCATGGCATCTCGAACCAACTCTATGAAGCGTCCAAATAGGAGATAGAACAAGAAGAGTAGGAGGGAGGAGTATACGATTTGGATCAAGGCACGGGCACAAGCCTTGTAAATCATCTCTTGACGGCATTCATCAAAAGGCCCTTGTATGTGAAAGAATAGTTTGAGTAAGCGAGTGGTGAAATCTTCTTTTTTCATGGGAGTGATCTCCTAAATGAGCGATTTTTGATTGACTTCTTTAAAGAGTTGATAGAGAGTATAGAAGTAAACCAAACTAAAAATGATACAGATTATTAGAAATACCAGGTATCTCCAATCCATAGGATTTGTTAAAAGTTGTGGAAAGGATACGAGGATAAAACAGAGAGATGCGTTTAGAAGACGTATTTTTTTTGATTGGATTTTCTGGAATCTCTGTCCCTTGTTCAATACAGGAAGGAATAAAAGAAAGATAATCAAGAAAGGATGCTCAATATGTCCAGAAAGTAGGAAAAAGGTAACAAAGATACTGATAAAAACATGACTGATCAGTAGTCTAGCTAGTGATTTCATAAGGGACCTCCTAGTCGTCTTCTTGGTCTTTCTTGGCTTTTCGAATGCGAAGAGAGACGATAATTTGTATGGTCACTCCGAAGAAGAGGGTAGCTAGGATAGTTGATACAAAATGCCCTGTATTTAAAAGAGAACCAAGATAATCCTTGCTATCATCGGTTAGGACATTCAGAAGCGGTATTCCAAAGAACATGCCCATGCCATAGATTAGACCGGCTTTTAGACCCGGAAGATGTAGCTGTTTGCTTTCTTTTTGACTCAGCATTTCGGGATCAATAGCTGTGATGCCCGTTTTCTTGGTTTGGGAGATCACATAGAGGGCAGCTACCATCGAAATGCCAAACACCACGAGAGGATAGCCGATAGCGACAATTTGCGGGTATTTATAAGCAAGGACAAAGGGAATGAGATTACCTAAAGTCATGAGGTAAAAGAGAATCACAAAGATTTTATTTCCGATGCGGTCAGCTTCGCGTCGTTTGTGTTCATCAAGTGGTCCTGAAATGCCATAAATGCGTTTGATAAGTTTTTCAGTGAAGGTTTCTTTTTTCATGAGTTTGCTCCTTTTTTAAAAATTATCCTCCCAAAAGAGACTGTTGAGGTCAGTTTGGAGGCTGCGGGCGAGATTGAGACAGAGTTCCAGGGTTGGATTGTACTTGTCGTTTTCAATCATATTGATGGTCTGTCTCGAGACACCGATATCTTTGGCGAGTTCGAGCTGGGAAATGCCTAGTTCTTTGCGAAATTCTTTCACACGATTCATCTGTTCTCCTTTCTGATTTGTGTCGTATATATTTGACTACATTATATTCTTCTATAGAGCGAATGTCAAGCATATTTGACATATTTCTTAAAGAAATCTTACTTGTTTTTTGTCTATTTGTCTGACAAGTGCAAGCTGGTCAGATTTGTGGTAAAATAGATAGGATATGACAAAAGAATTTCATCATGTAACGGTCTTGCTTCATGAAACGATTGATATGCTTGACGTAAAACCTGACGGTATCTACGTTGATGCGACTTTGGGCGGAGCAGGCCATAGCGAATATTTATTAAGTAAATTGAGCGAAAAAGGGCATCTCTATGCCTTTGACCAGGACCAGAATGCCATTGATAACGCGCAAAAACGTTTGGCACCCTATATCGAAAAAGAGATGGTAACCTTTATCAAGGATAACTTCCGTCATTTGCAGGCACGTTTGCAGGAGGCTGGTGTCCAGGAAATTGATGGAATTTGTTATGACTTGGGAGTGTCCAGTCCTCAGCTAGATCAGCGTGAGCGTGGCTTTTCTTATAAAAAGGATGCGCCACTGGATATGCGCATGAATCAGGAAGCTAGTCTGACGGCCTATGAGGTGGTCAATCATTATGACTATCATGACCTAGTTCGGATTTTTTTCAAGTATGGTGAGGATAAATTCTCTAAACAGGTTGCCCGTAAGATTGAGCAAGCGCGTGAGTTGAAACCTATTGAGACAACGACAGAATTGGCCGAGATTATCAAGTCCGCCAAGCCTGCCAAGGAACTCAAGAAAAAAGGTCATCCAGCCAAGCAGATTTTCCAAGCTATCCGTATTGAGGTCAATGATGAACTGGGTGCTGCAGATGAGTCCATCCAACAAGCTATGGAATTACTAGCAGTGGACGGAAGAATCTCAGTCATTACCTTTCATTCGCTGGAAGACCGTTTGACCAAGCAATTGTTCAAAGAGGCTTCAACAGTTGAGATACCAAAAGGCTTGCCTTTCATTCCAGATGAGCTCAAGCCCAAGATGGAATTAGTCTCTCGTAAACCAATTCTACCAAGCAAGGAGGAGTTGGAGGCAAATAATCGTTCCCACTCAGCCAAGCTACGAGTAGCTAGAAAAATTCACAAGTAAGGGGATAAAATGGTAGACAAAAGAGAAACGACGAGCCAATTGCTGCAAGCTCGTATCAAGAGATTTTCGCGTGTTGAGAAGGCTTTTTACCTTTCGATTGCCATTACAGCCCTTGTCTTAGCCATCAGTGTGGTTTATATGCAAACCAAGCTCTTGCAAGTCCAGAGTGAATTAACAACTGTTAATACTCAGATTGAAGAAAAGAAGACGGAGCTAGATGATGCTAAGCAAGAAGTCAATGAATTGATCCGTTCAGAACGACTGACAGGGATTGCGAATTCGCAAGACTTGCAATTAAATAATGAAAATATCCGATCGGGGGAGTAGTATATGAAAACCTGGAAAGAAAAAATAGTACACTTTGCCATTAAGAATCGCAAAACTACCCTTGAAAACCGCAGACGAGTTGGGAAGAGCCTCAGTCTCTTGGCCGTTTTTCTCTTTGCTGTTTTTTTGGTTAACTTTGCGGTGATTATTGGTACGGGGAAAAAGTTTGGTGTTGACTTGGTCAAAGAAGCTAGTAGGGTCCACCAAACGACTCGAACAGTCCCTGCTAAGAGGGGGACCATTTATGATCGTAATGGAACGCCAATTGCAGAAGATGCAACCTCCTACAATGTTTATGCGGTCATTGATAAGGATTATAAGTCTGCGAATGGAGATATTCTATATGTTGAGGAATCTCAGTACAATAAGGTAGCCGAAATTTTCCATAAGTACTTGGATATGGAGGAGAGTTACGTCAAGGAACAACTCTCACAACCAAATCTCAAGCAGGTTTCCTTTGGTGCTAAAGGAAATGGGATTACCTACGCTAATATGATGTCCATTAAACAAGACTTAGAAGCTGCCAAGGTCGAGGGTGTCAATTTTACCACTAGTCCCAATCGAAGTTATCCAAATGGGAAATTTGCTTCATCCTTCATTGGTCTAGCTCAGCTCCATGAAAATGAAGATGGTTCAAAGAGCCTTATTGGAACATCTGGTATTGAAAGTTCCTTGAATAGCTTGTTAGCAGGGACAGACGGTATTATTACCTATGAAAAAGACCGTGTAGGAAATATCGTACCAGGTACAGAACTGGTATCGCAACAAACTGTGGATGGCAAGGATGTTTATACAACATTGTCTAGTCCGCTACAATCTTTCATGGAAACTCAGATGGATGCCTTTCTAGAAAAACTAAAAGGCAAGTATATGACTGCGACCTTGGTTAGTGCCAAGACCGGTGAAATCCTCGCTACCACCCAACGACCTACCTTTAATGCAGATACTAAAGAAGGAATCACTGAGGACTTTGTTTGGCGTGATATTCTTTATCAAAGTAACTATGAACCAGGATCAGGCATGAAGGTTATGACGTTAGCTTCTTCTATTGATAATAATACCTTCCCAAGTGGAGAATACTTCAATAGCAGTGAATTCAAAATAGCGGATGCGACGACTCGAGATTGGGATGTTAATGAAGGTTTGACTACTGGTGGGATGATGACTTTCTTACAAAGTTTCGCTCACTCCAGTAATGTTGGAATGAGTCTACTTGAACAAAAAATGGGAGATGCTACTTGGTTGGATTATCTAAAACGCTTTAAATTTGGGGTTCCAACTCGCTTTGGCTTGACAGATGAATACGCTGGTCAACTTCCAGCTGATAATATTGTTAGTATTTCTCAAAGCTCATTTGGGCAAGGAATTTCAGTGACACAAACACAAATGCTTCGTGCCTTTACAGCTATTGCTAATGATGGAGTTATGCTGGAGCCAAAATTTATAAGTGCTATTTATGATACTAACAATCAGTCTGTACGTAAGTCACAAAAAGAAATAGTAGGAAATCCTGTTTCCAAAGAGGCAGCAAGCACAACTCGAAATCACATGATCTTAGTTGGGACGGACCCTCTATATGGAACTATGTATAATCACTACACAGGAAAGCCAATTATAACAGTTCCTGGACAAAATGTAGCAGTTAAATCCGGTACGGCTCAAATCGCTGATGAGAAAAATGGAGGATACTTGGTTGGTTCTACCAATTATATTTTCTCAGTTGTGACTATGAATCCTGCTGAAAATCCTGATTTTATCTTGTATGTAACGGTTCAACAGCCTGAGCATTATTCAGGTATCCAGTTGGGAGAATTTGCCACCCCAATCTTGGAGCGGGCTTCAGCTATGAAAGAATCTCTCAATCTTCAATCTCCAGCCAAAAATTTAGATAAAGTTACGACAGAATCTTCTTATGCAATGCCTAGCATCAAGGATATTTCACCTGGTGAGTTGGCGGAAGCCTTACGCCGAAATATTGTGCAACCAATCGTTGTAGGTACTGGAACAAAGATTAAAGAGACTTCTGTAGAAGAAGGGACCAATCTTGCACCAAACCAACAAGTTCTCCTTTTATCGGATAAGGTAGAAGAAATTCCAGACATGTATGGCTGGAAAAAAGAGACTGCCGAGACCTTTGCTAAATGGTTGGATATTGAACTGGAATTTGAAGGTTCAGGTTCCGTTGTTCAGAAGCAAGATGTTCGGACTAATACAGCTATCAAAAACATTAAAAAAATTAAATTAACTTTAGGAGACTAATATGTTTATTTCTATTAGTGCTGGAATTGTGACATTTTTACTAACTTTAGTAGGAATTCCGGCCTTTATCCAATTTTATAGAAAGGCGCAAATTACAGGCCAACAGATGCATGAGGATGTTAAACAGCACCAAGCAAAAGCTGGGACGCCAACAATGGGAGGAATAGTCTTCCTCGTAACAAGTGTTTTAGTTAGTTTAGTTCTTGCACTTTTGACTAATCAACTAACCAACAATGTCGGAATGATCCTCTTTATTCTCGTTTTGTATGGTTTGGTTGGCTTCTTAGATGATTTCCTCAAGGTTTTTCGTAAAATCAATGAAGGGCTCAATCCTAAACAAAAGCTCTTGCTTCAATTAGTAGGAGGAGTTATCTTCTATCTCTTTTATGAAAGAGGAGGGGATGTCTTAAATGTATTTGGGTATCCATTGCACCTAGGCGTTCTTTACATTTTCTTTGCTCTCTTCTGGTTAGTTGGTTTTTCGAATGCTGTTAACTTGACTGACGGAATTGATGGGTTGGCAAGTATCTCAGTAGTGATTAGCCTATCTGCCTATGGAGTCATTGCTTATGTACAAAACCAATTGGATATTCTCCTAGTGATTCTTGCCATGATTGGTGGTCTTCTTGGTTTCTTTGTCTTTAACCATAAGCCTGCTAAAGTTTTTATGGGAGATGTGGGAAGTCTTGCTCTTGGAGGAATGTTGGCCGCTATTTCTATGGCGTTACACCAAGAATGGACCTTGCTCTTGATTGGGATAGTGTATGTTTTTGAAACAACATCTGTCATGATGCAAGTTACCTACTTTAAGTTGACTGGAGGAAAACGTATCTTCCG
This sequence comes from Streptococcus sp. ST14, assembly GCF_046098195.1. Classification (NCBI taxonomy): domain Bacteria; kingdom Bacillati; phylum Bacillota; class Bacilli; order Lactobacillales; family Streptococcaceae; genus Streptococcus; species Streptococcus sp. ST14. Next base: position 29,852 of record NZ_JBJUSF010000017.1, on the reverse strand, counting down.
GATGACACCAGTTCATCACCATTTTGAGTTGGGTGGATTTTCAGGTAAAGGCCAAGCCTGGAGTGAGTGGAAGGTCGATTTCTTCTTCTGGGGAGTGGGCTTGCTTGCTAGTCTCGTGACCTTAGCCTTTTTATACCTACTGTAAAACTAACTTTTGATTACAAAATAAAACAGGATGAAGGGGATCTTCATCCTGTTTTTGTGTGCTTAAAGGTTAGTTGGAGTCATCCTTTCTCCCTTTTAACATAAAAGTGGCTGTGAGGGCTAGGCTGAGGCCTGCTAAGAAGAGGAGTGGGTTGGACGCATCTCCTGTTGCTGGAAGTTGTTCTTTAGGAGAATGATTTCCAGTTTTCGCAAGGCTAGGACTAGATGAAAGTTGTTCAGTCTCGTGTGTCAAGGTTTCTTCATCTGAAGCACTTGGTTTTTCCTCTGTGTTAGAGGTTGTTCCAGCAGCTTGATAGACGACAGCATAGGTGCTGAAATGACTAGTGATGAATTCTACCTTTCTGTCTCGAACGGTGAAATCAAGGACTTGCAACTCCTTGGTCGGAGTAATATAGTAGACCTTTTCTACGTTAGCTGAAATAGGCAAGCGAACTAAGACAGAGCCTTTTGGCTGCAAGCTATGATCTGTTGGATTTTTCAGTTGTAGGTCGTAAGCATCATAGGTCTTGCCAAAGAGTTCCTGAGCTAGGACACGTCGGCTAGAGATATGAGAAATTCCTTCTAAGTCAGTGACTCCACCAATAATTTCTACTCCAGTTTCCTTATCTTTTAAGACTCGAACTGGATAATCAGGAAGGGTAAGGGTTGGAGCAGCCTGATCCCCACTAGTTCCGATAGGGTCAGTGTACTCAGATTTTTCAACAGTAGGAGCTTCCTCTTGACCTGCCGTTCCGATAGGCTCGGTGTACTCAGGTTTTTCAACAGTAGGCGCATCTTCTTGCCCTGCCGTTCCGATAGGCTCGGTGTACTCAGGTTTTTCAACAGTAGGCGCATCTTCTTGCCCTGCCGTTCCGATAGGCTCGGTGTACTCAGGAATTTCAACTGTTGGAGCTTCTTGTTCTCCCGCAGTTCCGATAGAATCAGTGTATTCAGGTATTGTCACTGTAGGCGGTTCCTCTTGCCCTGCCGTTCCGATAGGCTCAGTGTATTCAGGAATGTCAACAGTTGGAGCTGGTTCGTCTTGCCCCGCAGTCCCGATAGGTTCAGTGTACTCAGGTTTCTCTACAGTAGGAGCTGGTTCATCCCCCTTGCTTGTAGTTAGCTGCTTCTCGTCAACTTTCTTTTCATCCTTTTTAGTAAAGACGGCCACGATGGGGCTGCTTGTGGCATTTCCTTGAATGGTATAAGCTTCAATGACATTTCCAGCTTTGCGATTGGTTTCGTCAGGGATTGGGATTTGAACTTGATTGTCTTGGATTGATAGGATAGTCTGATCCCCACTGGTAACCAGATGCGTTTCATCCACCTTACGCAAAACTAGAGGATCTTTGACACCTGGGAAGGTCACTGCGATGGCTTCCCAATCTCCAGCTGGTAGGCTTAAGGAAATGGTTTTGTCATTTTCCTTAAGAGGTGCGATACTTGGGCTATCTAAACCAACAGCTGGAGCTTTGATGATATCAAAGGAGTCTAGAGAGATTTTCTTGCGACCTTCTGGCGAATCTGGATCAACTTGTAATGTCAGGGTATGCGGACCGTCAGTGAGATTTGTAAATTCGCCAATAAAAGCTCTCTTTTCAGTTGCACCTGAAGTGTAGAAGTCTAGACTTGGCATTTCTTTGCCATCTAGTGTAACACGTGCTCGTCCAAGAGCGAGGCTCTTTAAGCCAAAGATACGAATACCCGTCCCTGTAAAGGAAATAGTTGCCTGAGCTTCTGAAGCTGCACTAGAGTCGCTATTGTTAATATCAGCGTACTTTTCCGTGCCTCCGTAGAGTTCAGGGTCAGACCAGTCCTTAAACTGGGAACCATACTGGATACGCGAATCACGATCATCCATTTTTTCAATCGTATTGCCTGTTCCAGCTAGGATCTTGAAGTAGTCTAAGGAAATTTTTGAGCGCTCACTACCACGTCCTTTGTGCTCACGTTTAACACTAAGAGTCAATGTGTGAGGTCCGTCAGATAATCCTGCGAAGCGACCGATGAGACTACCTTTTTCAGTTGTCCCAGCAGTATGGAAGTCAAGCTCCCCGACCTCTTTGCCATCAATTTTAGCAGTGGCAAGACCTAGTTCAGACGATTTCAGTCCATAGATTTCGATACCATCGCCAGTGAAAGGAATGGTGGCAGTGAGGTCTTCGTCTGTGTAGTCTCCTTTTGAAAGGTCAGCAAATTTCTCTGTTCCTCCAAATAATTCTGCGTCTGCCCAGTTTCCAAAGGCGGCTCCGTACTGGATACGGCTATCTCGGTCGTCCATCAACTCGCTATAGGTTTCGACAGTGGCCTGTTCAGATACTTGTGTGGAAACTTCGCCCAGCATCGCCTTGACGGTATAAGTATAGGCATGTTGAGGATTGAGTGATCGGTCGATAAAGTTAGTTTGATTGGTTACAAATTCTCTAGTTGCAGGGGTTTGGCCAGATTCATTTTTTACTTGTCTTTGGATGACATAGTGGGTAGCGCCTTCTACTTGGTTGAAGGTGAGTTCGGCAGTGACTCCATTTTGTCGAACTGCTGTCAGACTGGTTATGCGACCAGGGAAATGTTCAAAGGTAATGACATCACCTTTTTGTGTTGCCAGTTGGATGCGGCCATCTTTGAGGACAGTTGCCTTGACTGCTTTGCCATTGACCTTAACCTGACTGGCTTCGATATTTGGATAGTCTACAACCAAGTCTCCACCGACATTTGAAAGGAAGGACAAGCTTTGCAGATTTTTATCTTTCCACTTCATGCTGACTTCAAAGTTACCACGGGCAATCAAGCCAGAAACTTGACCGTCTTTCCATGCATCTGGAAGGGCTGGCAATGGTGCAATATAGCCAGTGTGTGATTGGAGAAGCATTTCGGCCATCCCACTAGTTGCCCCAAAGTTTCCGTCGATTTGGAAAGGCGCGTGGGTATCCCAAAGGTTTTCTAGGGTTGAATACTTGAGCTGTTCAGCGAGCAAGCGATGGGCACGGTTACCGTCCAGCAAACGAGCCCAGAGATTGATTTTATTGGCCTTAGACCAACCAGTCCCACCATCTCCACGGTGGTTCAAGGTAGCACGCGCAGCTTCTAGGTATTCGGCTTGGTCCTTGCTAAAGAGTGTACCTGGGAAGAGACCAACTAGATGGGAAACGTGGCGGTGGTGATTTTCAATCCCTTCATTTGTGAATTGCGGACTGTCCTCCTCGTACCATTCCTTGATGCGCCCCTCTTTATTGATATGAAGTGGTTTGAGTTTGTCAAATTTAGCCTTCACTTCTGTCACCAAGTCTTGGTCGACATTGAGATGATTAGCTGCCTCCATATAGTCGTGGAAGAGTTGCCAAACTAGAGATTGGTCAAATGTATTCCCAATCGTGATAGTTCCATGCTCTGGTGAGTAGGATGGAGAAGAAACCCAACGGTCACTGGCCTGGTCATAGTGCAAGAAGGAGTTCCAGAACTTAGCTGTTTCCTTGAGCATTGGATAAATCTTTTCTTTGAGATAAGTCTCATCCTTGGTGAATTTGTAGTAATCATAGACGTTCTGCATCATCCAAGCATTAGCAGCTGGAGACCAACCCCAATAGTAATTCCAACCAGGCGTAGTCCAGCCAAATGGTGTCGCCTGGGTGTGGACCAGCCAACCATTTTCTTGTCCGTCTTTGGATTCGATACCAGCGTATTCCTTGGCAGCAATACGACCATAGTAGCGCATGTCGTCAATGTAATTGATCATGGGCTTGGCTGTTTCAGCAAGGTTGCTCATGTAGGCGGGCCAATAGTTCATTTGCAAATTGACATTGAGGTGGTAGTCAGCGTTCCAAGGTGGATTGTCTACAGCATTCCAGACTCCTTGTAGGTTGGCAGGAAGGGCATCTGTCCGATCACGAGACGAACTGATGAGTAGATAACGTCCGTATTGGAAGAAGAGTTCTTCCAGTTTTTGTCCTTTTTCTGGGTTATAGCCTTGAAGGGCCTCTTTTGTCGTTTGAGCAGTCTTGTTTCCACCTAGGTTTAGTTTAACGCGGTTAAAGAGACTTTGATAGTCCTTGATATGGTCCTTTTTAAGTGTCTCGTAGTCTTTGGCCTTAGCTGCTTCGACAATCCCTTTAACTGTTTTTTCGAGGTCAATGTCTTTTCGATAGTTGGTTTTTGGATTCTGAGCAAAGTTAGTCTTGGCACTGAGATAGAGGGTTGCATAACTTGCGCCTGTAACGGTCAGAGTTTCGTCCTGAACAGTCACCTTTCCGTCCGTTTTAATTCCTAGATAGGATGCAAATTGGAGGCCGTTATCTTTGACAGTTCCCTTTAGAAGGATTCCGTTTGCATCTGTAGTGACATGACCATTCTTATAGTTAGAATATTCCCAAGAGTAGTTGCCATTAGCAAGCAAATCTTCTGTCAAACTGTTCCAAAGGGTAAAGTCAAGTGTCTTGTTTCCTTTTTTGGTCAAGTGGGTCACAGTGACATCATCAGGATAGCTGGAGAAGGTTTCGCGTTTGAAGGTCGTCCCATCTTGGGTGTAAGAAGTGGTCGTAGTGGCTTCTGTGATATCCAAACCACGATGATAATCAGTTACAGTATCTAGTTCTTTCTTCTGGTTATTAAAGACCATGAAGATATCTCCAAAGGCTAGGTAACGTCCATACTGGGCGTTGTTTGGTCCAACTAGATTTTGTTCAGCTAGCTGTTTTGCTTTTTGGCGGTCACCAGCTTCGAGGGCTTTACGTATCTCTGCTAAGACCTTGTAGCGATCCTTGTAGTTTCCTCCATTATAGTCGGTGCTATCGGGTTGTGGTCCTCCTGACCAGAGGGTCTTTTCATTGTACTGGATTCTTTCTTCGCCAATCAGTCCAAAGACCTTGGCTCCCATCTCGCCATTTCCGACAGGAAGGGCTTGTTTTTCCCATCCATCGTAGGAAGGAGCTGTTGGCTGATCGTAGTTGAGTTGATAGTTTTCTTGCTTTGTCACAGGCTGATCTGCTTTTTCAGGTTCCTTATTTTCTTTAGCTTCTACAATGGCTTCTTCACTAGCTTGACTATTTGTCTTCGGAGTCTCCTCAGCTGGCTTGCTTTCGGAAACTACTGGACTCTCGGCTAGAGACGGATTTGTAGTTTCAGTCGCTTCAGCTGCTTTGGGTTCACTATCAGGCTTAGTGATAGCTTCGACAGAGGTTGGTTCAGTTTGCTTAACCTCAACACTGTCTGCGGCTACAGTGTGGTTGACTAGAAAAACAGCCCCCAGCAAAACAGAAGCAGTCCCAACCGTTAGTTTGCGGATGCTATAGCGACAGGATTTCTCCCAAAATCTTTTATCCATAGAAATCTCCTTTAGTATTTGGAATCGTTTACATTTTGTAAAACAAATCCCTATATTTTTGTTTCTATTTACCTCCCATTCTACTGGTCATCTAGCATTTGTCAAGAGGTTTTTGGTGAAAAACATATTTGAGATTGCTTTTTCTTAAAATAGTAGAAGAAAGAGAGGAAAGGGTGGAATTATTCGTAATTTCATAGTTCAATCTGATTATAAGACTAGCTTAGAATTGACTTAAACCCCTCTTGAAAGCGTAAAACAAACTAGTCAGGAAAGTCACTTTATGGTATAATATAGAAGACTCAAAAAGAAACAGGAGAAAAAGAATGGATTTACTTTTAGCAATTATCTTGATTGTGTTAGCTTTTCTAGGAGGAGCTCTTGGAGGGATGTACTTGGTTCGTAAGCAAATCGAAAAAGAATTTGCGGACAACCCACGCTTGAACGCTGAGGCAGTTCGTGCTCTTTTGAGTGCAAATGGTCAAAAACCAAGCGAAGCCAAGGTACAACAAGTTTACCACCAAATTATCCGCCAACAAAAAGCAGCTCTTGCTAACAATAAAAAGAAATAAATAGGAAAAGTCTGGGATGAAAGTTCCAGACTTCTCACTATGTTCAATAGTTCTCAAGGATAAGACTTTTTCCTTGCATTCTATTGATATTTGATTATGATTAAAAGAGAGGCAGTTGCCATTCTATCAACCCGTCTATCCGTTCATTTAGGACAAGGAATCATAATGAACTATCAATCAGAAAAAAGACTAGAAAGAAGACTGTATGGATAATCGACCAATTGGTTTTTTGGATTCAGGTGTCGGGGGCTTGACTGTTGTTCGTGAGCTCATGCGCCAGCTTCCCCATGAAGAAATCGTCTATATTGGAGATTCGGCACGGGCGCCTTATGGTCCCCGTCCTGCTGAGCAAATTCGTGAATATACTTGGCAGTTGGTCAACTTTCTCTTGACCAAGGATGTCAAGATGATTGTCATTGCTTGTAATACTGCGACTGCGGTCGTCTGGGAAGAAATCAAGGCTCAACTAGACATTCCCGTCCTAGGTGTGATTTTGCCAGGAGCTTCGGCAGCCATCAAGTCCAGTCAAGGCGGGAAAATCGGAGTGATTGGAACTCCCATGACGGTACAATCAGACATCTATCGTCAGAAAATTCATGATTTGGATCCAGACTTACAGGTGGAAAGTTTGGCCTGTCCCAAGTTTGCCCCCTTGGTTGAATCTGGTGCCTTATCAACTAGTGTAACCAAGAAAGTGGTTTATGAAACCCTGCGTCCCTTGGTCGGCAAGGTGGATAGCTTGATTCTGGGTTGTACCCATTATCCACTCCTTCGCCCTATCATCCAAAATGTCATGGGACCAAAGGTTCAGCTCATCGATAGTGGGGCAGAGTGTGTACGGGATATCTCGGTTTTGCTGAACTATTTTGAAATCAACCGTAGCCGAGATGCGGGACCTCTTCAACATCGTTTTTACACAACAGCCAATAGCCAAAGTTTTGCCCAAATTGGAGCAGAATGGCTGGAAAAAGAGATTCATGTGGAGCATGTAACTTTATGACAAACAAAATTTACGAATACAAGGATGACCAGGACTGGTATGTCGGTGTCTGGGATGTCTATGGAGGCATCTATAGCCTTATCAAAGATCCTCTCGAGCTTGATTTTATAGATTTAGCGCGGATTTTTCGTGACGAGGAAAATGGCTTTCCAATTACGATAACGGTGATGCGCTGGTCTTCTAATTTTCGTCTGCTCTCCTTTATCGTTGAGATTTTAAATGCAGAAGCAGGTCGCAATCTAGAAGTCATCCAACGTCAGGGTGCCCTGCTCTTGATTGAAAATGGACAGCTTTTGCATGTCGAATTGCCTAAAGAAGGAGTTGAAGTGGAAACCTTCTTTGAAACTAGCAAGGTCAGAGAAACTCTGCTCATTGCGACTCGTAACGAAGGAAAGACCAAGGAATTCCGAGCTATCTTTGACAAGTTAGGCTACGATGTGGAAAATCTCAATGACTATCCAGATCTGCCTGAAGTTGCTGAAACTGGCATGACCTTTGAAGAAAATGCTCGACTTAAAGCAGAAACTATTTCCCAATTAACAGGCAAGATGGTTTTGGCAGATGACTCAGGTCTCAAAGTCGATGTCCTCGGCGGTTTGCCAGGAGTCTGGTCAGCTCGTTTTGCAGGTGTGGGAGCAACTGACCGTGAAAACAATGCCAAGCTCTTGCACGAATTGGCTATGGTCTTTGACCTCAAGGATCGCTCAGCTCAATTTCACACAACCCTAGTCGTAGCTAGTCCAAACAAGGAAAGCTTGGTTGTCGAAGCTGACTGGCCAGGTTATATCAACTTTGAACCCAAGGGTGAAAATGGTTTTGGCTATGATCCGCTCTTCTTAGTAGGAGAAACTGGTAAATCATCAGCCGAATTAACCCTTGAAGAAAAAAATAGTCAATCCCACCGTGCCTTAGCCGTTAAGAAACTTTTGGAGGTATTTCCATCATGGCAAAGCAAACCATCATTGTAATGAGTGACTCCCATGGCGATAGCTTGATTGTCGAAGAAATCCGTGACCGCTATCTGGGTAAAGTTGATGCCATTTTTCACGATGGTGACTCAGAACTCCGTCCAGACTCTCCGCTCTGGGAAGGCATCCATGTCGTCAAAGGAAATATGGACTTTTATGCTGGCTACCCAGAACGGTTGGTGACTCAACTTGGTCCAACCAAGATCATCCAGACGCATGGACACTTGTTTGATATCAATTTCAACTTTCAAAAGTTGGACTATTGGGCTCAGGAAGAAGATGCCGATATCTGTCTCTATGGTCACTTGCATGTGCCAAATGCTTGGATGGAAGGAAAGACTCTTTTTCTAAATCCAGGCTCCATCAGCCAACCACGAGGGACTATCAGAGAATGTCTCTATGCTCGAGTGGAGATTGATGACAGCTATTTTAAAGTAGACTTTTTGACACGTGACCATGAGGTTTATCCAGGCTTGTCCAAGGAGTTTGCTCGATGATTGCCAAGGAATTTGAAGCATTTTTATTGGAGCAGGAAGAGACTTTTCTTACCCCTGCTGAGAATCTAGCAGCTTTGATTGATACCCACAATGCTGATCATGCGATTTTAGTGTTGAGTCAAATCACCTATACTCGTATCCCTGTTGTGACATTTGACAAACGCTTTGTCGGAACCATTGGTCTGAGAGACATTTTGGCTTATCAAATGGAGCAAGGTTTGACAGATGAACAGATGGCAACGACAGATATCGTCAATATGACCAAGACAGATGTGGCAGTCGTCGCTCCAGACTATAACATCACTGAAGTCCTCCATAAACTGGTGGATGAGCCTTTCCTGCCTGTTGTGGATAGTAATGGCATCTTCCAGGGGATTATTACGCGCAAGTCCATTCTCAAAGCACTTAATGCCCTCTTGCATGACTTTAGTAAGGAATATGAGATTCGATGCAAATGAGAGATAGGATTTCAGACTTTTTAGAGGGAAAGCAGGGTTTGTCTGCCAATTCCAAGCAGTCCTATAAGTATGATCTGGAGCAATTTATAGACATTGTAGGTGAGCGGATCTCTGAAACTAGTCTCAAGATTTACCAATCCCAGCTAGCCAATCTAAAAATGAGTGCCCAGAAGCGAAAACTTTCGGCCTGTAATCAATTTCTCTACTTTCTCTATCAAATAGGAGAGGTGGACAGTTTTTACCGTCTGGAATTAACCAAACAAGCTGAAAAGAAGACTGAAAAGCCAGAGATTCTAGACCTAGACTCTTTTTGGCAGGAAAGTAATTATCCAGAAGGACGCTTGCTGGCGCTTCTTATCTTGGAGCTAGGGCTCTTGCCTAGTGAGATTTTAGCCCTTAAGGTTGCAGATATCAATCTGGATTTTCAGGTGTTGCGAATCAGCAAGGCTTCCCAACAGAGGATTGTCACCATACCCACGACCTTGATTCCAGAGCTAGAACCCTTGATGGGGCAGACCTATCTCTTTGAAAGGGGAGGGAAAGTCTATTCTCGTCAGTGGGCCTTTCGTCAGCTGGAGTCCTTTGTCAAGGAGAAAGGTTTCCCAACCTTATCCGCTCAAGCCTTGCGGGAACAGTTCATTCTAAGACAGATAGAAAACAAGGTCGATTTGTATGAAATTGCAAAAAAATTAGGATTAAAAACAGTCCTGACCTTAGAAAAATATAGATAATGGATATTAAATTAAAAGATTTTGAAGGACCCCTAGATCTGCTCTTGCACTTGGTTTCTAAGTACCAGATGGATATCTACGATGTGCCCATTACAGAAGTCATCGAACAGTATCTAGCCTATGTCTCAACTCTGCAGGCCATGCGTCTGGAAGTGACTGGTGAGTACATGGTCATGGCCAGTCAGCTCATGCTGATCAAGAGCCGCAAGCTCTTGCCAAAGGTAGCAGAAGTGACAGATTTGGAGGATGACCTGGAGCAGGATCTCCTCTCCCAAATCGAAGAATATCGTAAGTTTAAACTCTTGGGTGAGCACTTGGAGGCTAAGCACCAAGATCGGGCCCAGTATTATTCCAAAGCGCCGACAGAGTTGATTTACGAGGGTGCGGAGCTTGTACATGACAAGACGACCATTGACCTCTTTTTGGCTTTTTCAAATATCCTAGCCAAGAAAAAAGAGGAGTTCGCTCAGAACCACACGACCATCTTGCGGGATGAGTATAAGATTGAGGACATGATGGTTATCGTGAAAGAGTCCTTGACTGGACGAGACCAGTTACGTTTGCAGGATTTGTTCAAGGAAGCTCAGAATGTCCAAGAGGTCATTACCCTCTTTTTGGCTACCCTAGAGTTAATCAAAACCCAGGAACTGACCCTCGTGCAAGAGGAGAGTTTCGGAGATATCTATCTCATGGAAAAGAAGGAAGAAAGTCAAGAGGCACAAAGCTAGACTTGATAGAGAGGAAAGATGAGTACTTTAGCAGAAATAGAAGCGCTCTTGTTTGTGGCAGGTGAAGATGGGATTCGGGTTCGTCAGTTGGCTGAACTCCTGTCGCTTCCCCCGACAGGCATCCAGCAGAGTTTAGAAAAATTAGCCCAAAAGTATGAAAAAGACCAGGATTCGAGCTTGTCCCTGATTGAGACAGCGGGAGCATACAGATTGGTGACCAAGCCTCAATTTGCAGCGATTTTGAAGGAATACTCCAAGGCACCCATCAACCAAAGTTTGTCTCGGGCTGCTCTTGAAACCTTGTCCATCATTGCCTACAAGCAGCCGATTACCCGAATTGAGATTGATGCTATTCGTGGGGTTAACTCGAGTGGAGCCTTGGCAAAGTTGCAGGCTTTTGACTTGATACAAGAAGACGGGAAAAAAGAAGTGTTGGGTCGCCCCAACCTCTATGTGACTACGGATTATTTCCTAGATTACATGGGGATTAACCATTTGGAAGAACTGCCAGTGATTGATGAGCTTGAGATTCAAGCTCAAGAGAGCCAATTATTTGGTGAAAGGATAGAAGAAGATGAGAATCAATAAATATATTGCCCACGCAGGTGTGGCCAGTAGGAGAAAAGCAGAAGAGCTGATCAAGCAAGGCTTGGTGACGGTCAACGGCCAAGTGGTGCGTGAACTAGCAACGACCATCAAGGCTGGCGACAAGGTTGAAGTTGAAGGACAACCTATCTACAACGAAGAAAAGGTCTACTATCTGCTTAACAAACCACGTGGAGTGATTTCCAGTGTGACAGATGACAAGGGCCGCAAGACTGTTGTTGACCTCTTGCCCAATGTCAAAGAGCGCATCTACCCTGTGGGACGTTTGGACTGGGATACGTCAGGGGTCTTGATTTTGACCAATGATGGGGACTTTACAGACGAGATGATTCACCCACGTAATGAGATTGACAAGGTCTATGTCGCGCGTGTTAAAGGTGTTGCCAATAAGGAAAATCTTCGCCCCTTGACTCGTGGAGTGGAGATTGAGGGCAAGAAAACCAAGCCAGCTGTTTATGAAATTCTCAAAGTAGATCCAGTTAAAAATCGCTCTGTAGTACAGTTGACTATCCATGAAGGGCGCAACCATCAGGTTAAAAAGATGTTTGAAGCTGTCGGCCTCCAAGTGGATAAGTTGTCTCGGACACGTTTTGGACATCTAGACTTGACGGGGCTTCGTCCAGGTGAAGCTCGTCGCCTCAATAAAAAAGAAATCAGCCAACTACACACCATGGCGGTAACCAAGAAATAATGAAACGAATTTTAATAGCGCCAGTACGCTTTTACCAACGTTTTATCTCACCAGCCTTTCCACCCTCTTGTCGCTTTGAGCCTACTTGTTCCAACTACATGATTCAGGCTATTGAAAAACATGGTTTCAAGGGTGTTTTGATGGGCTTGGCTCGGATTTTGCGTTGTCATCCCTGGTCGAAAATAGGAAAGGATCCCGTCCCAGATCACTTTTCACTCAAACGGAATCATAAACAAAAAGAATCAGCCTGATTCTTTTTGTTTACTCTAGAAAGGAAGTTGGAAGATTAAGATTTCCACTACCCTTCTCCTATAAAAAGTGGTAAAATGGAGGACAGAAAGAAGGAACTGATATGACAACATTATTTTCAAAAATCAAAGAAGTAACAGAAATCCCTGCAATCTCAGGTCATGAAGCGCCTGTCCGGACTTATCTTCGTGAAAAGATGACACCGCATGTGGATGAAGTGGTGACAGATGGCTTGGGCGGTATTTTTGGTATTAAACATTCAGAAGCTGCGGATGCACCGCGTGTTTTGGTCGCTTCTCACATGGACGAAGTTGGTTTTATGGTCAGCGAAATCAAGCTAGATGGTACCTTCCGTGTCGTTGAAATCGGTGGTTGGAATCCCATGGTGGTCAGCAGCCAACGCTTTAAACTCTTTACTCGTGATGGTCGTGAAATTCCTGTGATTTCAGGTTCTGTTCCGCCACATTTGACACGTGGAACAGGTGGACCAACCATGCCAGCTATTTCGGATATCATTTTTGATGGCGGTTTTGCGGACAAGGCTGAAGCAGAAAGTTTTGGAATCCGTCCAGGTGACACCATCGTACCAGATAGCTCAGCGATCTTGACAGCCAATGAAAAAAATATCATCTCAAAAGCTTGGGACAACCGCTACGGTGTTCTCATGGTAAGCGAGCTAGCTCAAGCCTTGTCAGGTCAAAAACTTGGCAATGAACTCTATCTTGGCTCCAATGTCCAAGAAGAAGTTGGTCTCCGTGGCGCTCATACTTCCACAACTAAGTTTGACCCAGAAGTCTTTCTGGCAGTTGATTGTTCACCTGCTGGTGATGTCTACGGTGGGCAAGGCAAGATTGGGGATGGCACCTTGATTCGCTTCTACGATCCAGGTCACTTGCTTCTCCCGGGTATGAAGGATTTCCTTTTGACAACGGCTGAAGAAGCTGGAATCAAGTACCAATACTACTGTGGAAAAGGCGGAACGGACGCTGGAGCAGCTCATCTGAAAAATGGTGGTGTCCCATCTACAACTATCGGTGTCTGCGCTCGTTATATCCATTCTCACCAAACTCTCTACGCGATGGATGACTTCCTAGAAGCTCAAGCTTTCTTGCAAGCCTTGGTGAAAAAATTGGATCGTTCAACGGTTGATTTGATTAAAAATTATTAAACATAAGGGAGGTGCCGGATGGCGGAAGCAAATCTAGAAAGCTTAATAAAAGACCTCTACAACCATGCCCGTCAGGGCTTGAGTGACGATTTAGTCGCTGCTCTCCTAGAGACTGCTAAGAAACTGCCTACTACAAATGAGCAGTTACTAGCAGTCCGTCTCTCAGGACTGGTCACCCGTGAATTGCTCACCAATCCCAAACACCCAGCACCTGAATTGATCAATTTGGCGCGTTTTATCAAAAAAGAAGAAGCCAAGTACAGAGGCACTGCAGTTTCTGCTATTATGTTTGGAGAGCTATTTAAAATGCTTTGATTCCATTGTGAATCAAAGCATTTTTTTATGTCAGAAAAGCCATTCTTGATGAGGAGACGAAAAAAACCACCTAAATTAAGGTGGCTTCTTACCTTTTAAATTTGTTCAGCAATGACCTTTTCAGCAAGGTTCATGGCGTGGTCAGACACACGAGTGTAGTGGGAAATGATGTCGATGAAGTTGACCCCGGCTTGTGTAGAACACTCACCCTTGTTAAGGCGTTTGATATGGGTCTTTCTGAGAATGCGTTCCATATTGTTGATTTTTTTATGGCGTTCAATTAGACTTTGAGCTTTCTCAGTGTCGTTGTTTTCCACACTATCAAGGGCATCTTTGATGAACTCAGTGGTAGCGTGATAAATCTCAGCTAGCTCTTCCAAAGCGGCCTCAGAGAACTGAACATTCTTGCGTTGGAGATAGTCTGTTAGGTTGATTAACCCTTCTGCGTGGTCTCCAATCCGTTCCAAATCACGGGATGAATCCAGGATGTTGGTGAGCACTTCGCTTTCTTTCTGGCTAAGGGCTTCACTTGAAAGAGTAATAAGGTAACGAGTCAATTTTTCATCAATGGTATTGATGGCTTCTTCTGTCTTGTGGCCTTTTTCAGCTACCTTTTCATTAAGGTCAATGATGTAGTTGTATGAAAGGTCAAAGGCTTTAGAAGCATAATTTCCCAAGTGAAGGAGTTCTTTTTTGGCATTTCCGAGAGCGATTGATGGAGCTTGTTTAATCAAATGCTCATCAAGATAAAGTGGCTCGTACTTGACAACTTCATCTTCACCAGGGATGAGCTTGGTTACAAAGTAGGCCAAGGCTCCGATGAATGGAAATTGGATAATAGTATTTGTGATATTAAAGGTTCCGTGGGCGAAGGCAATGGTCATTTCTGGAGCCAGATTGAGTGTAGATTCAAACCATTGAATCAAGCCAGTGAAAGGTACAAGGAAGACAATACAGATAACCGTACCAATCACGTTAAAGGCGACATGGGCACCAGCAACACGTTTGGCAGCGATATTAGCTCCAAGAGAAGCAATAATAGCTGTAATGGTCGTTCCGATATTATCACCAAACAAGACTGGTAGGGCACCTTGTAGATCAATCAAACCACTTGCGTAAAGATTCTGTAGGATACCGATAGTGGCGGATGAAGCCTGAATGAGTAGGGTTAGTCCAGTTCCGACAAAGACACCTAGAATAGGACTCTTGCTTAGTTCAACCATATAGTCTCTAAAGACTTGCAGGTCTTTTAGAGGTTCCATTGCACCGCTCATAAGATTGAGAGCGAAGAAGATACCACCTACACCAAAAATGATACGTCCGATGTTATTGATAGAGCGATTCTTGGTGAAGAAGAGACAAATCGCTCCGATGAAAAGCATTGGTAAGGCGTAATCTCCTAGCTTAAAACCGATGATAAAGGATGTAACGGTAGTTCCAATATTGGCACCCATGACAATACCGATAGCTTGACGCAAGGTCAAAAGTCCTGCGCTGACTAGCCCCACTGTAATGACTGTGACACCAGAACTTGACTGAATTAGCGCCGTCATACCGATACCAACTAGCACACCGAAGAACGGATTGCTGGTATATTTGTCAATGTAAAAACGAAGGCGATCTCCAGCAGCTTGTTGCAAACCGTCTCCCATGGTCTTGATACTATATAAGAATAGTCCCAGACCACCTAAAAAGTGAAATAAAATTTCCTGCCAATTAATGGACATTTCTTTTTCCTCCGAAAAATAATCGCGGAATTTCTCCTATTCTATTTTAAAGGATAATAGGAAATCTAACAAGTGTTTAATGGAAATTTTCATAAGAAAAAGGTAACTTTCTCTAAAAATAGAGGATAAATTTACTGTAAGAGAGTCAAATGATAGGATTGTGTCCAAATTTTACTGATTATTATCCTAGTTATAGTTTTTGTGTCAAGTATATTGACATCGCTTTCATATAAGATAAAATGAAGATGATCCTGTTCGGGTGGTGCCCACTAAGAACAGTTGCTTTTTATCTAAAAAGTAAAGCGCTTACTTTTTATTATATTAGGAGGATAAGATGAAAGATCTATTTTTTGAAAAACGTTGCCGTTACAGTATTCGTAAGCTGTCCATCGGGGCTTGTTCCTTGATGATTGGTTCAGCTCTATTTGCGAGCCCAGCTCTTGCAGAACAGGTTGCTGTCCCTGAGGCAGTTGCAAATACGAGCGCTCAAGCTACAAGTACTAGTGAGACAACTAATCCAGATACTGCAGCTATCGAAAAGCAATTAGAGGAAACAGAGAACAAAGTAGCTGAGCAACCAATTTCAGAAAACACTCCAGCAATAGCTGATTTTCTCAATGAAAAAGAAGAGGCAAAGCCAGCTCCGACAGATAAAACTGAAAAACCTGCTCAACCAACTGAAAAAGAAGAAATCAAACCAGAGGAAGCTCCTCAAGTGGCTGAGAAGAAGGCCGACAAACCGACTCTAGCAGACGTTCCTAAAAATGAAGAAAAGAGTCTCCGACCAAAAGAAATCAAATTTGATACTTGGGATGATTTGTTGAAATGGGAACCGGGTGCGCGTGAGGATGATCCCATCAATCGTTCCTCAGTTGAACTCGCCAAGCGCCATAGAGGTCAGTTGGTTAACGAAAAAGCAAGCAGAAGAGCCAAGGTTCAGGCGCTAGCAAATACCAACTCAAAGGCTAAAGACCACGCTTCTGTCGGTGGTGAGGAATTCAAGGCCTATGCTTTTGACTACTGGCAATACTTGGATTCAATGGTCTTCTGGGAAGGTCTAGTTCCAACTCCAGATGTCATTGATGCAGGGCACCGCAACGGAGTTCCCGTTTATGGAACACTCTTTTTCAACTGGTCAAACAGCATTGCTGACCAAGAGAAATTTGCCGCCGCCTTGAAACAAGATGAAGATGGCACTTTCCCAATTGCACGCAAACTCGTTGATCTCGCTAAATACTATGGATTTGATGGCTATTTCATCAACCAAGAAACAACGGGGGAATTGGTAGCACCTCTTGGTGAAAAAATGCGCCAATTCATGCTCTATACAAAAGAATACGCAGCTAAGGTCAACCACCCAATCAAGTATGCTTGGTACGATGCCATGACCTACAAATACGGCCGTTACCACGAAGATGGCTTGGGAGACTACAACTACCAATTCATGCAAAAGGAAGGTGACAAGGTCCCTGCAGATCAATTCTTTGCTAACTTCAACTGGAACAAGGAAAAGAATGACCACTCTGTAGAGATGGCAAAATGGCTAGAACGTAGCCAGTATGATGTCTTTGCAGGCTTGGAATTACAACAAGGTGGATCATATAAGACCAAGGTCAACTGGGATGCTCTCTTAGATGAAAATGGCAAGTTGCGCTTGTCACTTGGACTTTTTGCGCCGGATACGATTACCAGTCTAGGAAAAACAGGTGAAGACTACCACAAGAACGAAGACATCTTCTTCACAGGTTACCAAGGGGATCCAACGGCTCAAAAACCAGGTGATAAAGAGTGGTATGGAATTGCCAATTTAGTTGCGGACCGCACTCCAGCAGTAGGCCGGACCTTCACTACCTCTTTTAATACAGGTCATGGTAGAAAGTGGTTTGTAGATGGCAAAGTTTCTAAGGATTCTGAATGGAACTACCGTTCTGTTTCAGGTGTCTTGCCAACATGGCGCTGGTGGCAGACTTCAACAGGTGAAAAACTCCGTGCAGAATATGACTTTACAGATGCCTACAATGGCGGAAACTCCCTTAAATTCTCAGGTGATGTAGCTGGTAAGACGGACCAAGATGTGAATTTGTATTCTACTAAACTAGAAGTAACGGAGAAAACCAAACTTCGGGTTGCCCACAAGGGAGGAAAAGGCTCCAAAGTTTATATGGCCTTCTCTACGACTCCAGACTACAAATTTGAGGATGCAGCTGCATGGAAAGAACTGACTCTCTCTGATGACTGGAAGAATGAAGAATTTGACCTTAGCTCACTGGCAGGTAAAACCATCTATGCAGTTAAACTCTTCTTCGAACATGAAGGTGCTGTAAAAGATTATCAGTTCAACCTAGGACAATTAACGATCACGGACAATCACCAAGCGCCACAAGTACCTACAGGTCTCTCTGTGGTGAAGCAATCTCTTAAGAACGCCCAAGAAGCTGAAGCAGTGGTTCAATTTTCGGGTAACCAAGACGCAGATTTCTATGAAGTCTACGAAAAAGACGGTGACAACTGGCGTTTGTTGACAGGTTCATCTGCTTCAACCATCTACTTGCCAAAAGTTAGCCGTTCTGCTAATGCGACTGGTACGACTCAAGAATTGAAAGTCGTTGCAGTTGGTAAAAATGGACTCCGTTCAGAAGCGGCGACGGCATCCTTCAACTGGGGCATGACTGTTCAGGATACAACTCTCCCAAGACCTTTGGCTGAAAATATTGTTCCAGGGGCAACGGTTATTGGTAGCACTTTCCCCAATACTGAAGGCGGGGAAGGCATCGAAGGTATGTTGAACGGTACCATTACAAGTCTGTCAGACAAGTGGTCTTCAGGACAATTGAGCGGTAGTGTCGATATTCGTTTGACTCAACCACGTCGTGTTGTCAGATGGGTGATGGATCATGCGGGAGCTGGTGGTGAGTCTGTTAACGATGGTTTGATGAACACCAAGGACTTTGATCTTTATTACAAGGATACTGATGGCGAGTGGAAACTAGCTAAGGAAGTCCGTGGCAATAAAGCGCACGTTACGGATATCACTCTTGATAAACCAATCACCGCGCAAGACTGGCGTTTGCATGTCATTACATCTGATAACGGAACACCTTGGAAGGCCATTCGTATCTACAACTGGAAGATGTACGAAACCTTGGACACAGAAAGTCAAAATATTCCAATGGCTAAGGTAGCTGCTCGTTCACTTGGAAACCACCAAGTTCAACTAGGCTTCTCTGATGTTCCAGCAGGTGCGACCATCACCGTTTACGACAAGGCAGATTCACAAACACCAATTGCAACCTTGAAGACTGAAACTGGTGGCGATTTGGCAACAGCACCATTGGCCTTTGACAAACAACCAAATCTCCTCTATTATCGTACCCAACTACCTGGCAAAGAAATCAGTAACACCTTGGCTGTAGCGATTCCGCAGGATGAAAGAAAAATTAAATCTGTTAGCCTTGAAAAAGGACCTAAGAAGACAGTTTATAAAGAAGGTGAAAATCTCGACCTCAGAGGCGGAACCCTCCGTGTTCAATACGAAGGGGGACAAGCCGACGAGCTGATTAACCTTACTCACTCAGGTGTGACGGTATCTGGATACGACGCTCATCAAAAAGGGGAACAAAACCTAACACTTCAATACCTTGGTTTACCAGTGTCAGGTGATCTGAAAGTCCAAGTGACAGGACAAGATGAAGGAAAACCAAAAGAAGTAGCGGGCTTGTATATTACTAAGAAACCAAAAACAGACTATCTAGTAGGGGGTCAACTGGATCTCTCTGAAGGTCGCTTCGGTGTCCTCTATGATGATGAGACGGAAGAAAGTCATGCCTTTACGGATCAAGGTGTTGAAATCACGGGCTATGATGCTCAGAAGACTGGACGACAAACCTTGACCTTGCATTACAAGGGACACACTGCTGAGTTCGATGTCTTGGTTTCTCCAAAAGCAGCTGTCAACGATGAGTACCTCAAACAAGAAATCACTGCTGCCCAAGGTCGCCAGTCAACCCTTGCCTATACCTTCTCAAGTGAGAACAAACAAGCTGTACTAGTAGAGAAACTTAATGCAGCGAAAGCTGTTGCAGAAAACCATGATGCCAGTCAAGAAGAAGTCAACAAAGCCTTGAATGAATTAAAACAAGCAGGGACAGACTTGGATGGAAATCAACGTTATCAAACTGCTAGAGAAGAATTGGAAGGCTTGCTCGAATCCGTCCGTGAAAAAGATTCTCAAGATGAGTTGATTGCCCAAGCTGAAGCTTTGTTGTCTTCACAAACACCAACTCCACAAGCTTTTGCGGACATGAAAGAAAAGTTGAATAAGAAACTAGCACCTGCAGAAGAAAGCAATCATGTTGGAAGCATGGATCCAAATGAAGTGGCTCCAACAGTTGAAGTCCTCCCTGAACTAGTTGTTGAAACTGAAACAACAGCCTTTGAACGTCAGGAGCGACCAAATGCCGAGCTTCTCAAAGGACAACGCCAGCTAGTTCAAGCAGGAGCGGAAGGCCAAGTTCGTCGTCTAGTAGAAGTAGATGCCCAAGGCAATCGCACTCTTCGTTCAACTGAAGTTCTTAAGGAAGCTATCCCAGAAATCACAGAAGTTGGAACAAAAGAAGAGCTAGACTCACAAACAACAGACCAAGCGTCTTTAGCAGCATCGGCAAAAGTTGAAAAGGCAACAAATCAACTTCCAAATACTGGTGTAGAAACAGATGCCAGTCTAGTAGCCTTGGGACTTCTCGGAGTAATGAGCGGCTATGGCTTGCTTGCTAGAAAGAAGAAAGAAGACTAATCGGATTTACGAATTTTGGATTTTCTCATGAAAATTAAAAAACAAGGCTTGACTGTAAAGCAGTCAGGCCTTATTTTAACTAGTTTTTCTTTCAATTATTAGTTATTTGGCAAGGTTTTTCTAGGTTTTATCATAAAAAATGCTAGTTTCAATTATAAGAAAGAACAAGAAAAGTTTAGGGTTTTTCTATCTCTTTTGCTGATTTTGTGATATAATTAACACGTATAAAAAAAGAAGGAGTCATATCTAATGGCAAAATTGACTGTTAAAGACGTTGACTTGAAAGGGGAAAAAGTTCTCGTTCGTGTTGACTTCAACGTACCTGTTAAAGATGGCGTGATTACCAATGACAACCGTATCACTGCAGCTCTTCCAACTATCAAGTACATCCTTGAACAAGGTGGACGTGCAATCCTCTTCTCTCACCTTGGACGTGTAAAAGAAGAAGCAGACAAAGAAGGTAAATCACTTGCTCCTGTAGCTGCTGACTTGGCTGCTAAATTGGGACAAGAAGTTAAATTTATCCCAGGTGTTACACGTGGTGCTGAATTGGAAGCCGCTGTTAACGCTCTTGAAGATGGACAAGTTCTCTTGGTTGAAAACACTCGTTTCGAAGATGTTGACGGCAAGAAAGAATCTAAAAACGATCCTGAACTTGGTAAATACTGGGCATCACTTGGAGATGGTATCTTCGTAAACGATGCATTCGGTACAGCTCACCGTGCACACGCATCTAACGTTGGTATCTCAGCAAACGTTGAAAAAGCAGTTGCTGGTTTCCTTCTTGAAAACGAGATTGCCTACATCCAAGAAGCAGTTGAAGCTCCAGAACGTCCATTCGTGGCTATCCTTGGTGGTTCAAAAGTTTCTGACAAGATCGGTGTTATCGAAAACTTACTTGAAAAAGCTAATAAAGTCCTTATCGGTGGTGGGATGACTTACACATTCTACAAAGCTCAAGGTATCGAAATCGGTAACTCACTTGTAGAAGAGGACAAATTGGATGTTGCGAAAGCTCTTCTTGAAAAAGCAAACGGTAAATTGATCTTGCCAGTTGACTCAAAAGAAGCAAACGCATTTGCTGACTATACTGAAGTGAAGGACACTGAAGGTGAAGCGGTTGATCCTGGATTCCTTGGTTTGGATATCGGTCCAAAATCTATCGCTAAATTCGATCAAGAGTTAACTGGTGCGAAGACAGTTGTATGGAACGGACCAATGGGTGTATTTGAAAACCCAGACTTCCAAGCTGGTACAATCGGTGTTATGGACGCTATCGTGAAACAACCAGGCGTGAAATCAATCATCGGTGGTGGTGACTCAGCTGCCGCAGCTATCAACCTTGGTCGTGCAGACAAGTTCTCATGGATCTCTACTGGTGGTGGGGCATCAATGGAACTTCTTGAAGGTAAAGTTCTTCCAGGACTTGCAGCCTTGACAGAAAAATAAGATTTCATAAATGGATCAAAGAAGAGAGGAGTGAAAGTTCCTCTTTTCTTTTGCTTAAAATAAAAACGCTTCCTCTCAACTATTGCTCATAAAATCAGCCAATTTATGATAAAATGGAAAGAGAAAGTTGAGATTATGAGTTATTTTAAAAAATATAAATTCGATAAATCCCAGTTCAAACTTGGTATGCGAACCTTTAAAACAGGTATTGCTGTTTTTCTAGTTCTCTTGATTTTTGGCTTTTTTGGCTGGAAAGGTCTTCAAATCGGTGCTTTGACAGCCGTTTTTAGCTTGAGGGAGAGCTTTGATAAGAGTGTTCATTTTGGGACTTCGCGTATTCTAGGAAATAGTATCGGTGGCCTCTATGCACTGGTCTTCTTCCTATTAAATACCTTTTTCCATGAAGCCTTTTGGGTAACTTTAGTAGTTGTTCCAATCTGCACCATGTTAACCATTATGACAAATGTAGCCATGAATAATAAAGCAGGTGTAATTGGTGGTGTAGCGGCTATGTTAATCATTACCCTATCGATTCCGAGTGGCGAGACGATTTTGTACGTATTTGCGCGTATATCAGAAACTTTCATGGGAGTTTTTGTCGCAATTCTCGTAAATTATGATATTGACCGCATTCGGCTCTTTTTTGAGAAAAAAGAAAAATAATGTTACATTTTATAACATTATCAATTGACGTTTGTCTTTTTTTAGACTATAATAGACAGAAAGAAGGAAATTGTAAATGAAGGAAAAAGAATTTCGCCGAAATATGGCTGTTTTTCCTATCGGCAGTGTTATGAAGTTGACCGATCTATCGGCGCGTCAGATTCGTTATTATGAAGATCAAGAGTTGATTAAGCCTGATCGAAACGAAGGGAACCGTCGCATGTATTCCTTGAATGACATGGATCGTCTGCTTGAAATCAAAGATTATATCTCTGAAGGTTATAATATCGCTGCCATTAAGAAAAAATATGCTGAACGTGAAGCGAAATCCAAGAAAGCGGTGAGTCAGACTGAGGTGCGTCGTGCACTTCACAATGAACTCCTCCAACAGGGTCGCTTTGCTTCAGTACGGTCACCTTTTGGTCGCGGTTAGGCAACCGCAAGTAGTCATACATTAAGGAGAAAACTCATGCCAATCACAGCTGCAGATATTCGTCGTGAAGTCAAGGAAAAAAATGTTACCTTTATCCGTCTCATGTTCTCAGATATTTTGGGAACCATGAAAAACGTCGAAATTCCTGCTACAGATGAACAGTTAGATAAAGTCTTGTCAAATAAGGCTATGTTTGATGGATCTTCTATCGAAGGTTTTGTACGTATCAATGAGTCAGATATGTACTTGTACCCAGACTTGGATACATGGACAGTCTTCCCATGGGGAGATGAAAATGGAAGTGTTGCAGGTTTGATCTGTGATGTCTATACAACAGAAGGTGAACCATTTGCAGGTGACCCTCGTGGTAATTTGAAACGTGCTCTTCGTCATATGGAAGAAGTAGGATTCAAATCTTTCAACCTTGGGCCAGAGCCAGAATTCTTCCTATTTAAGCTCGATGAAAATGGAGACCCAACACTTGAAGTGAATGACAAGGGTGGCTACTTTGATTTGGCGCCTACTGACCTTGCGGACAATACACGTCGTGAGATTGTGAATGTCTTGACCAAAATGGGATTTGAAGTAGAGGCAAGTCACCACGAGGTTGCGGTTGGACAACATGAGATTGACTTTAAGTACGATGAAGTTCTCCGTGCTTGCGATAAGATTCAAATCTTTAAACTCGTTGTTAAAACCATTGCTCGTAAACACGGACTTTATGCAACCTTTATGGCCAAACCAAAATTTGGTATTGCTGGATCAGGTATGCACTGTAATATGTCCTTGTTTGATGCAGAAGGAAATAACGCCTTTTTTGATCCAAATGATCCAAAAGGAATGCAGTTGTCAGAAACGGCCTACCATTTCCTTGGCGGTTTGATTAATCATGCCTACAACTATACTGCCATCATGAACCCGACAGTTAACTCATACAAACGTTTGGTTCCAGGTTATGAAGCGCCTGTTTACATTGCTTGGGCTGGTCGTAACCGTTCGCCACTTGTGCGCGTACCTGCTTCACGTGGTATGGGAACTCGTCTTGAGTTGCGTTCAGTGGACCCAATGGCAAACCCATACATCGCTATGGCGGTTCTTTTGGAAGTTGGTTTGCATGGTATTGAAAACAAAATCGAAGCACCAGCTCCTATCGAAGAAAATATCTACATCATGACAGCAGAAGAGCGTAAGGAAGCTGGGATTACCGACCTTCCATCAACTCTTCATAATGCTTTGAAAGCTTTGACTGAGGATGAAGTGGTCAAGGCAGCCCTAGGTGAACACATCTATACGAGCTTCCTTGAAGCCAAACGTATCGAGTGGGCTAGCTATGCAACCTTTGTTTCACAATGGGAAGTTGATAATTATCTTGATTTGTATTAATAGCAGAAAAGAGGTTGTCCGAATGGGCAATCTTTTTTATTTTTTGCAATGTTATAAAAGTATTTTGATGCAAATATTAGTATAGGTAATATAGGCAATTCATATTTCTTGGCTTGCTTACAATTATGCATCGGAAACGGGAATATTCTGACAAATCTCAGAAAACGAAATCAAGTTTATGGTTAGAAAAACTGTACAATGATGCTATTTAATGGCGATTTTCTACTTTTAAAAAAAAAATTTACTATCTGACAACGTATTGCTTGTATAAATGAATAGTAAATGATAAAATATTATTTGGAATGAATGAGTCGCAGTTTTTGTTTGATTGTATTAATATGTTATTTACTCAAGACTTATTCGTTGTATTATACTATTAAAGGAAAGGAGATGTTATGCAAAAAGACAAGTGGTGGCTACCATTTTTAGCGGTGGGTGTCATCATAGGTTTAGCGGTGGGTTTACTTTATTACACCCGCCCCACTAAGGATGGAGATATAGGTTCATCGTCAGTTTCGCAATCAACTTCTAGTGATAAGAACAATACGGCTTTGAGTTTAAAAGGTCAACAACTTCCAGAATTTAAAATGACCTCTCAAGATGGCAAATTGATTGCTATCTCGGAACTGTATGATAAACCTATGTTAGTTGTCGAATGGGCTAGTTGGTGTCCGCATTGCCAGAAACAACTACCCATTGTTCAGCAGATGTATGAAAAGTATGGAGATCAAATTCATTTTGTTCTTCTGAATATGAACGAACCAGGAAAAGAAACAAAGGAAACTGCTGATCAGTATATCAAAGAAAAAGGATATACTTTCCCCTATTATTATGACGAAGATCAGTCCGCAGCCGATCTTTTACAGGTTCAAACCATACCAAGTATGTATCTTGTGACAAAACAGCAACAGGTAAAGAATGTATTAGTAAATCATACCACTGCTGAAAATTTCTCGACAGAGTTACAAGAATTGCTAAACTAACATACATTCATTTCGGGAAAAAGGAGGAAGAAGAAATCACAATAGGATTTCAGAGAAAATTATGAGAGATTTCATTAAAAAGGTCTCCATTTTGTTCATGATTTTGTTCATATCTATTCCGTTAGGATTTGCAAGTGTGCTTTTCGGTAGAACGGCTTCAGCAGAAGGTATTGAAACAACACAAGTCGGGAAAAGAACAAAAATCACACAAAGTGGATGTAGCCGTAAAATAGAGACGACAGAAGAAATTAACTGGCGTCTACCAAGAAAACCAATTGACTTGGTTATCTTGCAGGATGCGAGTGGATCTTTTAAAGACACTATTCCTAGTGTTAAAAAAGCCCTCAAAACGTTGACGACTTTTGTCACGGAAGAAGAGTACGACGAGAACAACCCTCGTTTGGTTAAGACTGATAACCCAGACACAACAGACCGCGTCATGATTGCTAGCTTCCAAGGTGCGGACGGATATAACTGGTATAACACCCAAGACTTTACAGGAACTCCGACTATCTATCATGGTTGGGGAGCCGCATATAATTATAAGTATAAGTCTTCTAACTTGACATCAGATGAAAGCACCGTCCATAGCTTCATTGACGACATTAAGGTAAACGGAGGAACTCCAACAGTTCCAGCCATCGAAGACGCTATCAAAGAGTATAACGATAGTAAAGGTAGTATGGCTAACGATCGTAAGACCGTCTTCCTCGTGATTACGGACGGTGTTGCTAATGGTAAACGTAATGCTGATGGTAAGGTTCGATTGGACTATAGTGGCCCTCGTAACACCATTCTTGGGCAAAAATGGAACTTTAGAGGAATTTCTGAAGCTTCCCAAGATATTATAAGTCGTGTGAAGGAAGTAAAAGATGCTGGGGAAACTCTTAAGGGAGTTGTTGGACCAAATGGAACCGTAGTTGTAGGTTTCTGGGAAGACGTTAAGGTTTTTGCTAATAATAAGGACCAGTACTACGATGTTTATAAAAATGGTTTTGGCAATTACTTCGACATCGGAGACGACCGTTCGGTTCAAGCAATCTTCCACGAAGCATTGGAAGGCATGGCTTCTCCGAACAAAACCATCAATGGTAAGGATGTTTCCTTCTATGTTAATGAGCAAAACGACATCGAGAAATTCTCATCTCGTGTATTGAAATCTGTAGGTGCCGCTCTCGTTAAGGAAGACATCAAGGGACAATTTACTGTTACTTCTGGTTACAAGGTCGACGCTGTTCGTATCAACGGTAAGACAATTGTGTCTGAAGTGAAAGATCCTGCCAAGGAAATCCGTGGTAAGATTGAACAGGATGGTGACAATGTTACGATCTCTGTACCAGAAAGTGTCTTCAACCCTGGTAAGAACGACTTTGACTATGACTTGAGTAAAGAAGCTCACGCTGAACAATTAGACGAAGACGATGAACAAGATCCTCCAGCTGACTATAAACCAGCTAAGGAAAAAGTTCCAGTTCCTGAATTGACAGGTACGTTTAAAGTCGGTGACTTTGAAACTCAAAAAATCGGTGGCCACGACGAAACAGTAGAAGTTCAAAAACTTGAATACTGTTACCCAAGTGCTACCAAGAAAATTGTCGATGCAGATGCAAGTAATGACACTGGTACTATTGAAGATCCACTTCAATTGAGCAAAAAACCATCATATGCTGCAAACTTGTCTGCGAAAGACGAGACATTTACTTATACAGTAGATTACAACTTCAACAACGTTCCTTATGAATTTAAGAAAAACGTTATGTTGACTGACCCACTTGACTACCGTTTGGAAGTCGTAGGTCATCATGCTTCTGGACCACAAGGTCAAATCTTGACTCGTGTAGTGAAACAAAATGACGATCTCGGAAACGAACGTGAAGTTGTTGTTGCTGATGTACCAAGTGTGAATGGTTATGAATACTTAGTGCTTCAAAAAGCTAAAATGACCATTACCGTTCGCTTGAAGGAGCAATATCGCAATAATCAAGCGAGCAAAGAATTCATGGCCCTTCTTCAGGATAATGATGGCTTCGGTTTGCTGAACCAGGGTAATATCATGTGGAATGGTGAGGATAATAATCCTGATCCAAGTAAACATGCTAAAACAGCTGACAAACCAAGTACCATTCGCCGTTCAAATCCAGTTTACGTGAAACCTCCAGTTGTAACAGAAATTACGAAGAAGGTTAATGACAAAGAACATGAAGATTTGAAGGCAGAAGAGGAACTCTTTGAGTACAAAGTGACTGTTCCATGGCCAGGCATTGCAGATACATTTAGCCTTACGGATACAGTTGTTTCAGAGTTGGAAGTTCAGGCAGATAGCTTGAATGTAAAACTTGGTGAAAAAGATAATACTGACTTGAAAACTGCTGCAAAAGTTGAAGGTCAAACTGTTTCACTGACTCTTGATAAAACTCAACTCGAAAAGATCTCACGTAAGGTAACGCGTCGTAAGACTAAAGATGTTCAATACCTAGAATTGACCTTCAAGGCTAAGATTCGTCCGGGTGCTGACCTTTCTAAATATAAGGAAGATGGTCAAATTAAAGTACCTAACACGGCAGATGTTTCCTTGAATGATATCAAGAAAACATCGAATAAAGTAACGGTTACACCACCAAAACCACAAGAACCTTCTATTGATAAGAAGATTAATGAGAACTTGGATAGCTTCCAAACGTTTGATGGGCAACCATACAACTACAACATTACAACAGCAGTACCAAGTGATGTTGCTAATTACAAGAAATTTGTGATTCGTGATACACTGGATGCTAATTTGGAACTTGCAGGAGACGTAAGTATTAAAGGTTCTGCAGCGGCACTCTTTGATATCCACACCAATGGCCAAGAGATTACGGCAACGGTGAAGGATGGTCAGTTTGGTGAACTTGCAAAATACTCAACTGTTGAACTAGTCATTCCTGCAAAAGTTAAAAATGGTGTGACAGGCACAATCATTGAAAACAAGGCTTCTATTTCCTTTACAAATGAGAATAATGTAGAGAAAGAAGTTGAATCGAAACCTGTCACCGTAACGCCACCTCCTGTAACGAAGAAGATCAATGAAACTCTTGATCACTTAGATATCGCGACAGGTCAAGCGTATAACTACAACATTAAGACAAAACTTCCAACAGATATTACAGATTACAAGAAATTTGTGATTACAGATACACTTGAAGGAGATTTGTCAGTTATCAATGAAACTTCAAGCAAACCAGTTATCAAAGGAGCAGCTGCAGCCTTCTTCGATGTAACAGTTGAGGGTCAAACCGTGACTGCAACGATGAAGGACTTTGCGAACGCTACAGCTCTTGCTGGTCAAGAAGTGGAATTGATTATTCCGGCTAAGATCAATGATGGAGTGACTCGTATCAACATTCCAAATACTGCGAAGTTCAGCTTCACAGATAAGAACGGTCATAGCGGAGAAAAAGAAACGAAACCTGTCACCGTAACCCCTCCATCAGAACCAGGTGTTGATAAGAAAATCAACGAAACACTGACAGAGGCAACAATCGGGGCAGAAACCGACTTTACTTATAATATCAAAGCGAAATTGCCAAATGATATTACAACGTACAAGTCCTTCGTTGTAACGGATACCTTGGATGAGAACTTGACTCCAGGTCAAGCTGAAATCAAGGGAGCGGCAGCGAAATTCTTCGATGTAACAGTTCAAGGTCAAACCGTGACTGCAACGATGAAAGATTTTGCGAATGCGGGTGACTACGGTAACCAAGAAGTAGAGCTCGTGATTCATGCCAAAGTGAAGAAAGGCTCAACTGTTCCATCTATTGAGAACAAAGCTAAGATTACTTACACCAACAAGAATGACCAACAAGGTGAGAAAGAAACCAAGCCGGTCACTGTTACACCACCACCAATCACGAAGAAGGTGAATGGTCAGGAACACGCAGATCTTGGTAAGTTATCAGAAATCTTTACTTATACGATTGACTCAACGGTTCCACATGTGGCA
Organism: Streptococcus sp. ST14; assembly: GCF_046098195.1. NCBI lineage: Bacteria > Bacillati > Bacillota > Bacilli > Lactobacillales > Streptococcaceae > Streptococcus > Streptococcus sp. ST14. Next base: position 996 of record NZ_JBJUSF010000017.1, on the reverse strand, counting down.
GATAGCTTCACCATTTCAGATGATATCGTCAAAGAATTGGCATTTGAAGGAGAAGCAACGGTCACTGTTGATGGCCAAGCTGTTCAAGACCTCACTGTAACAACAGAAGGTCAACGTTTGACGGTCACATTTGGTAAAGAGCAAGTGAAACAATATGCTGGTAAAGCTGTACAAGTTTCATTTAAGGCTAAGGTGAAGGAAGGCATTACCTTTGATGCACTCTTAGCGACTTATCCAAATGAATCAAAAGACAAGCCGGTAGTACCAAATACTGCTAGCTACATCATTAATGATAATCCTGATTCTAAGAAAGAATCAAAACCAGTTACAGTTACACCACCACCAACCACTACTCCAGAGCTTAAGAAGGAAGTAAACGGAGCAGAACGTTACGATCTTGCAAAACGTAATGAAGAATTTACTTATACTTTGAAAACAACAATGCCTGCCAGCGCAACTGTGTTTGAGATGACAGACGAGTTGAAAGAAGTTCTAGAATTTGTCGGTGAGAATGCTTCAGCTACTGTTAAACTTGATGGTGAGGATGCAGGATCGAAGGCGACAGTGACACTTTCTGGTCAAGTCATCAAAGTTGCCTTTACAGAAGCTTCTGTAAAAGCAGATGCTGGTAAGTCTATTGAAGTGAATTTCAAGGCTAAGATTAGAGATAATGCCAACTTGTCTGCTTATGTAACCAAAGATGGTAAGACTGAAATTCCAAACAAGGCATCTTACGACATCGATCACAATCCGAAATATCACAAGGATTCCAATGAAGTTCCAGTAACGCCACCAACACCAGAAGAACCAGAAATCAAGAAAGATGTGAACGGCAAAGAAGCTGAAACTCTTGACAAACGTGACCAAGTCTTCACTTACAACGTGAAAACAACAGTAGCGCAAGATGCGACAGCCTTCTCAGTCACAGATACACTAGTAGACGTTCTTGAATTCGCAGGAACTTCAAGTGCTAAATTGAATGGTCAAGCGCTTGAG
>NZ_JBJUSF010000016.1:0-53155 GCF_046098195.1 Streptococcus sp. ST14 | reverse complement strand
ATGGGACTTTTTTTCTATACAAAAATAGGCTCCATAATATCTATAGAGGATTTACCCACTACAAATATTATAGAGCCTATTTAAAAGAGAAGTTTTCGTAAACTTCTCTTTTTCCTTTTTAAAAATTAAAAAAAAAATAGACAATTTTTTTATAAAAGCCTTTACAAAAAAAATAAAAGTGGTATAATTAATACATAACCAAATGCAAACGTTTTCGTAAAACGTTTGCCTAAATAAAATAAAGGAGATTTGAATGATGAAAGCTACATTCAAAAATGTCTTGTCTTTCGAATTTTGGCAAAAATTCGGTAAGGCTTTAATGGTGGTTATCGCCGTTATGCCAGCGGCGGGATTGATGATCTCAATCGGTAAATCAATCGTGATGATCGACCCAAACCTTGCTCCTCTAGTGATTACAGGTGGAATCCTTGAGCAAATTGGTTGGGGGGTTATCGGTAACCTTCACATCTTGTTTGCCCTTGCTATTGGGGGAAGCTGGGCAAAAGAACGTGCAGGTGGTGCATTTGCAGCCGGACTTGCCTTTATCTTGATTAACCGTATCACAGGTACTATCTTCGGTGTTACAGGTGATATGTTGAAAAACCCTGAAGCAATGGTTACTACCTTCTTTGGTGGTTCAATCAAGGTTGCTGACTACTTTATCAGCGTTCTTGAGGCACCAGCGCTTAACATGGGGGTTTTCGTAGGGATTATCTCTGGTTTTGTTGGGGCAACAGCTTATAACAAATACTACAACTTCCGTAAACTTCCTGATGCCCTTTCATTCTTCAATGGTAAACGTTTCGTACCATTCGTCGTTATTCTTCGTTCAACTATTGCTGCAATTGTACTTGCTGCCTTTTGGCCAGTAGTTCAAACAGGTATCAACAACTTTGGTATTTGGATTGCCAACTCACAAGAAACTGCTCCAGTCCTTGCACCATTCTTGTATGGTACTTTGGAACGTTTGCTCTTGCCATTCGGTCTTCACCACATGTTGACAATCCCAATGAACTATACAGCTCTTGGTGGAACATACGAAGTGTTAACTGGTGCAGCAAAAGGAACACAAGTATTTGGTCAAGATCCACTTTGGCTTGCTTGGGTAACTGACCTTGTTAACCTTAAAGGTTCAAGTGCTGACCAATACCAACACCTTCTTACAACAGTCACTCCAGCTCGTTTCAAAGTTGGACAAATGATCGGTTCATTTGGTATCTTGATGGGTGTCATCGTTGCTATCTACCGCAATGTTGATGCTGACAAGAAACACCAATACAAGGGTATGATGATTGCGACAGCCCTTGCAACATTCTTGACAGGGGTTACTGAACCTATCGAGTATATGTTCATGTTCATCGCAACACCGCTTTACCTTGTTTATTCAGTAGTTCAAGGTGCTGCCTTTGCTATGGCAGATATTGTTCACCTTCGTGTCCACTCATTCGGTTCAATTGAATTCTTGACTCGTACACCATTGGCAATTAATGCTGGTATTGGTATGGATATCGTTAACTTTATCTGGGTAACTGTTCTCTTTGCGGTTATCATGTACTTCATTGCCAACTTCATGATCAAGAAATTCAACTACGCAACTCCAGGACGTAACGGAAACTACGAAACAGCTGAAGGAGCATCAGAAGAAGCAACTCCTGGAACTCCAAAAGTTGCAGCAGCTTCTCAAGCCGTAAACATCATTAACCTTCTTGGTGGTCGTGCAAATATCGTAGATGTGGATGCATGTATGACTCGTCTTCGTGTAACTGTTAAAGACGCAGATCGCGTTGGTACTGAGGAGCAATGGAAGGCTGAAGGAGCTATGGGTCTTGTCATGAAAGGACAAGGTGTCCAAGCTATCTACGGGCCAAAAGCTGACGTATTGAAATCTGATATCCAAGATATCCTTGACTCAGGTGAAGTAATTCCTGAAACTCTTCCAAGTCAAATGACAGAAACTCAACAAAATACTGTCCATTTCAAAGGTGTAACTGAGGAAGTTTACTCAGTAGCTGACGGTCAAGTTGTTGCCTTGGAACAAGTGGAAGATCCAGTTTTTGCTCAAAAAATGATGGGTGATGGATTTGCAGTAGAGCCAGCAAATGGTAACATTGTATCACCAGTTACTGGTACTGTATCAAGTATCTTCCCAACAAAACACGCTCTTGGTCTTGTCACTGACTCAGGTCTTGAAGTGCTTGTTCATATTGGTTTGGATACAGTAAGTCTTGAAGGAAAACCATTTACTGTTCATGTTTCTGAAGGACAAAAAGTGGCCGCTGGTGACCTTCTTGTCACAGCTGACTTGGATGCTATTCGAGAAGCAGGACGTAAAACATCAACAGTGGTTGTCTTCACAAATGGTGATGTCCTCAAATCAGTTAAATTAGAACAAACAGGTTCTCTTGCAGCTAAAACAGCAGTTGCTAAAGTAGAATTGTAATATACTTGGGGTTGGAAGCTGTTTTCCAACCTCTTGTTTTAGGAGAAAAGCATGAAATTTCTAACACTCAATACCCACAGTTGGATGGAGAAGGAAGCAGAGGAAAAATTCCAAATCTTACTCCAAGACATTCTTGATAAGGATTATGATTTGATTTGTTTCCAAGAAATCAATCAAGAAATAACTTCGCCTGAGGGAGAGGTTAACAATCACTATCAAGCTTTACCATCAGCAGAACCCATTCATCAGGACCACTATGTCCGACTTCTGGTTGAAAAATTGGCTGAGAAAGGGAAAAACTACTACTGGACTTGGGCTTACAATCATGTTGGCTATGACCGCTACCATGAAGGCGTAGCCATCTTATCCAAAACACCTATTAAGGCGCGTGAGATTTTAGTATCAGATGTAGATGATCCAACGGACTACCATACTCGTCGCGTTGCCTTGGCTGAGACAGAGGTTGAAGGTAAGGAACTTGCTCTTGCAAGCGTTCATCTCTCTTGGTGGGATAAAGGTTTCCAAGAAGAATGGGCACGATTTGAGGCTGTACTAAAAGAGTTGAACAAACCTCTGATTTTAGCAGGTGATTTTAATAATCCAGCTGGTCAGGAAGGCTATCAAGCGATTTTAGCTAGCCCATTAGGATTACAAGACGCGTTTGAAGTTGCGAAAGAAAGAAGTGGTAGCTATACCGTTCCACCAGAAATTGATGGTTGGAAAGGCAATACTGAACCACTACGAATCGACTACGTCTTTACGACCAAAGAGTTAGAAGTAGAGAGTTTACAAGTAGTTTTTGAAGGCCAAAATAGTCCACAAGTCAGTGATCATTATGGTTTGAATGCCGTATTGACCTGGAAATAATGAAAGAGGTTGGAACCAGAGAGTTCCAACCTTTTAATCTATTCGAATCTTTACTACAGGACTGAGACTCAAATGGGGCTACTGCAATAGGACAAAATATGGTATAATTGAAAAGATAGAATCGAGGATAGTATGTCATTTAAGAAATTTCAATTTAAAAATTATATAGCAGAAGCCTTGGAGGAGTTAAAATTTACAACTCCGACAGAGGTACAAGAAAAATTAATCCCTATTGTACTGGCAGGTCGTGATTTGGTGGGCGAGTCGAAAACTGGTTCAGGAAAGACTCATACTTTCTTATTACCCATTTTCCAGCAATTAGATGAAACTAGCGATAGTGTGCAAGCGGTCATTACTGCACCAAGTCGTGAGTTGGCCACTCAAATATACCAAGCAGCTCGTCAGATTGCAGCTCACTCAGATGTCGAAGTTCGTGTGGTTAATTATGTGGGTGGTACGGATAAGGTGCGTCAGATTGAAAAACTTGCCAGCAACCAGCCTCATATCGTTATCGGAACGCCAGGTCGCATCTATGACTTGGTCAAATCTGGTGATTTGGCTATTCACAAGGCCAAGACCTTTGTAATTGATGAAGCCGATATGACCTTGGATATGGGATTTTTGGAAACCGTTGATAAGATTGCAGGAAGCCTTCCAAAAGACTTGCAATTCATGGTTTTTTCAGCGACTATTCCACAAAAATTGCAACCGTTCTTGAAAAAATACTTGTCAAATCCTGTCATGGAAAAAATCAAGACTAAAACAGTTATCTCAGATACGATCGATAATTGGTTGATTTCGACCAAGGGCTGTGACAAGAATGCTCAAATTTACCAGCTGACTCAGTTGATGCAGCCTTATTTAGCAATGATTTTTGTTAACACAAAAACGCGTGCTGATGAGTTACATGCCTACTTGACTGCTCAAGGATTGAAGGTAGCTAAGATTCATGGAGATATTGCTCCTCGTGAACGCAAGCGGATCATGAATCAGGTAAAAAATCTGGATTTTGAGTACATTGTCGCAACGGACTTGGCAGCGCGTGGAATTGACATTGAAGGTGTCAGCCATGTTATCAATGATGCCATTCCGCAAGACTTGTCTTTCTTTGTTCACCGTGTTGGACGAACTGGGCGTAACGGACTGCCTGGTACAGCGATTACCCTTTACCAGCCTAGTGATGACTCGGATATCCGTGAGTTGGAGAAATTAGGGATCAAGTTTACTCCTAAGATGGTCAAAGACGGAGAGTTTCAAGATACCTATGATCGTGATCGACGTGCCAACCGTGAAAAGAAGCAGGATAAGCTTGATATTGAAATGATTGGCTTGGTCAAAAAGAAAAAGAAAAAAGTCAAACCAGGCTATAAGAAGAAGATTCAATGGGCAGTGGATGAAAAACGTCGCAAAACCAAGCGTGCTGAAAATCGTGCTCGTGGGCGTGCAGAGCGTAAAGCAAAACGCCAAACATTTTAAAAACTCAGTAGAATCAGGTGATTCTACTGAGTTTTTATTTAGAGAAAATACTGCAAAAAAAAGTAAAAAGTGGTATAATGATAAGGTTATATAGTCCCGATAAGGTGGTAGGTATTCATTACTAGTAGTTTTCCTATCAGTACTTTGTAACTCTATAACAATATTTTTTAAGGGGGGACATTTTTATGTCAGAACGTAAATTATTCACGTCTGAATCTGTATCTGAGGGGCATCCGGATAAGATTGCAGACCAAATTTCAGATGCGATTTTGGATGCTATTTTAGCAAAGGATCCAGATGCGCACGTTGCTGCCGAGACAGCTGTATACACAGGTTCGGTCCATGTTTTTGGTGAAATTTCTACAAATGCTTATGTGGATATCAACCGTGTGGTTCGTGATACCATTGCAGAGATTGGTTATACCAATACAGAGTATGGTTTTTCTGCGGAGACGGTGGGAGTTCATCCGTCACTTGTTGAGCAGTCACCGGATATCGCTCAAGGTGTTAACGAAGCCTTGGAAGTCCGTGGAAATGCAGATCAAGATCCACTGGACTTGATTGGTGCTGGTGACCAAGGTCTTATGTTTGGATTTGCAGTGGATGAGACAGAAGAACTCATGCCTTTACCAATCTCACTTAGCCACAAGTTGGTTCGTCGTTTGGCAGAACTTCGTAAGTCTGGTGAAATCAGCTATCTTCGTCCAGATGCTAAATCACAAGTTACGGTTGAGTATGATGAAAATGATCGTCCAGTACGTGTGGATACAGTCGTGATTTCAACTCAGCACGACCCAGAAGTTAGCAATGAACAAATTCACAATGATGTGATTAGCAAGGTTATCAAGGAAGTTATTCCAGCATCTTACTTGGATGAGCAAACCAAATTCTTCATCAATCCAACTGGTCGTTTTGTAATCGGTGGACCTCAAGGAGACTCAGGTTTGACTGGTCGTAAGATTATCGTGGATACCTATGGTGGCTACTCTCGCCATGGTGGTGGTGCCTTCTCTGGTAAGGATGCGACTAAGGTGGACCGTTCAGCCTCTTATGCAGCTCGCTACATTGCCAAGAACATCGTTGCAGCAGGCCTTGCTAAGAAGGCAGAAGTGCAATTGGCCTATGCTATCGGGGTGGCGCAACCTGTTTCTGTTCGTATCGATACTTTTGGTACAGGAACAGTAGCTGAAAGCAAGCTTGAAAAAGCAGCGCGTCAAATCTTTGACCTTCGCCCTGCAGGAATTATTCAAATGCTGGATCTCAAACGCCCAATTTACCGTCAAACAGCGGCTTATGGACACATGGGACGTACAGATATTGACCTTCCATGGGAACGATTAGACAAGGTAGATGCTTTAAAAGAAGCAGTGAAATAAAATTAAAAGATTGGTAGTTGTGCACTACCAATCTTTTTTGCAAAAGAAAACCAGCTTTTGGCTGGTCTTCTTATTTTATAGGGATTGAAATCTCAATCAATTTATCTGAATAAAGCGTCTTGATATTGGCTTCATCAATGCTTCCTTTGTCGATTTTACGTTTCAAGAAGAAGTCTTGGATGGTTTCGATTTCAGGTTCACGAATAGCACGGTGTTTGTTGGAAATGAGGATTTCATAGTGAAGCGGGGCTTGTGTGAAAACTACATCTGTGTTTCCAGCAGAATAGACCTCGACAAGAGTTGCGTCTGTGCTTTCTAATTGGCTTTTAACAAGTTGCGAGTGTGAGTTTGTCGTATTGATAAGCTTCATAACAGTTCCTCCGATTTTCTAACTCTATTATAGCACTTTTTGGATAAAATCGTGTATTTTAGCCAATTCCATGCTGGATTTTCCAAGCTTCAATTCCCCATTTATGGCTACCACGTTTGAGGTTTTCAATAGCCTCGTCAATAGGGAACCAAGCAATATGATTAAAATCTTCCAATGGTTTTTGTACTTTTTGGAAAGAAGTAGCTTCATAGAGATAAGCTGGATTGTAGTAGTAGGTATCACGGTGGCGAGAGTAGAAATACTCATCAGCTTGCCCATAATAGGTTCCAATCTCAGCTGTAAAGCCAAGTTCTTCGATTAGTTCTCTCTTCAGTGCTTCTTGATGATCTTCGCCAGCTTCAATTTCTCCACCTGGCAAGAACCAAGCACCATTGGGGGCTTGAACTAGGACAATTTGTTTTTTCTCCGCATCCGGAATAACTGCGTACACACCATAGCGGGGCTGGTAGGTCACATTCTCTTTTTTTTCACCAAAAGTTGGGTTTGCCATTGCATTTTCCTCATTCTCTAGTATCTTTATTATTATCATAATGGACGAGGGGCAAGCTGTCAAGGTTTTACATTTATTTTAGTAAAAAAGGTGCAGAAAATGATAGACTTTCTGCACTTGTTAGATAGATTTATTCTTCTTTTTCAGAAGCAATCTCTTCTGTTTTTTCAGTTTTTTTGGCAGATTTGATTTGAATCTTGCCATTGCTTGTCATAACTGCCTTGAGGTCTTTTTCACTAGGATTTTCAAGGTAATAGTCAGTGATGGCATCCTCAATATGGTCTTGAATGGTGCGACGGAGTGGCCGTGCCCCCATTTTTGGATCATAACCTAAGTCAACCAACTTTTCCTTGACCTTGTCTGTCACATCGAGGTGGATATTGTTGCTAGAGAGGCGTTTGTTGACATCCGCTAGCATGAGTTCGACGATTTGGAGAAGATTGTCCTTGCTGAGAGGTTTAAATTCGATGATGCCGTCAAAACGGTTCATAAACTCTGGACTAAAGAAGTTACCGAGTTCACCGAGAACAGAGTTGGTACGTCCTTCACGAGCAGCTCCAAAACCAACGCTGGCTTCGGCCTTACCAGTACCCGCATTTGAGGTCATGATAATGATGGCATCCTTAAAGCTAACTGTACGTCCTTGCCCATCTGTCAAACGACCATCATCCAAGACTTGAAGGAACATGTGCATCACATCTGGGTGGGCTTTTTCAACTTCATCGAGAAGGATGAGTGAGTAAGGATTGCGACGAACCTTTTCAGTCAGTTGACCAGCTTCATCATAGCCTACATATCCTGGAGGGGCTCCGACCAATTTAGCCACACTGTGTTTTTCCATGTATTCACTCATATCAAAGCGAATCATGCTGTCAGCAGAACCAAAGAGCTCAATGGCTAGTTGTTTGGAAAGTTCTGTTTTACCGACACCAGTTGGTCCGACAAAGAGGAAGCTTCCGATTGGTCGGTTAGGAGTTCCAAGTCCAACACGATTACGACGGATGGCTTTGGCAATCTTATCGACAGCTTCATCTTGACCAATGACATGAGCTTTGAGGTCGTCTGCTAGATGGATAAGCTGAGACTGTTCTTTTTCTTTGAGTTCTCCAACAGGAATATTGGTTTTCTGCTCAATGATATGTTCAATGGTTTTCTCGCTAATGATAGGAGTATCTTGGTCAGTAACCTTGTTTTTCTGCATTTCCTTGTACTTGGCAATCTGATCGCGGAAATAGGCAGCCTTTTCAAAGTCTTCCTCTCGAGTAGCTTGAGCCTTGAGATTCTCAGCTTCAATTAAACGCTGATCAATCACTTTAGGATCAACAAAGTTCAGTGTCAGATTCATCTTAGAACCAGCTTCGTCCAATAGGTCAATAGCCTTGTCTGGCAAGAAACGGTCTTGGATATAGCGGTTGGAAAGATTTGCAGCAGCTTCGATAGCAGCATCAGTATACTTTACGTGATGGTAGTCTTCGTATTTCTTTTGAACCCCTTTAAGGATGATAATGGTTTCTTCGACAGTTGGTTCATCTACCTTGACAGGTTGCATACGGCGCTCTAGGGCAGCGTCTTTTTCAATGATACGGTATTCATTGAGAGTAGTGGCACCGACCAGTTGCAATTCACCACGGGCAAGGGCAGGTTTGAGGATATTTCCTGCATCCATATTGCCATCGCCAGCAGATCCTGCACCAACAATTTCATGGATTTCATCGATAAAGAGGATGATGTCCTCGCGTTTGCGAATTTCTTCCATGAGTTTTTGCATACGTTCCTCAAATTGGCCTCGGATCCCTGTTCCTTGAACTAGGCTAACCACATCCAGACGGATGACCTGCTTGCCTTGGAGTTTATGGGGAACATCACCATCGACAATCTTCTGAGCTAGACCTTCTACAACAGCTGTTTTACCGACACCAGGTTCTCCGATAAGAACAGGGTTGTTCTTGGTTCTTCGGTTGAGGATTTCGATAACTCGGATAATCTCCTCATCTCGACCGATAACAGGGTCAATATCTCCTCGACGGGCTATTTCAGTCACGTTGATACCATACTCCTCTAGGAGTCCTCTTTCTTGGCTAGGAGGAGGTGTTTGAACAGGTCCGCGGTTTTGAGGTCCATAACCACCGTTTCCTCCATATCCCCCACCAGATTGAGTTGGAGGGACGTTATTAGAAGAAGGTTTGAAATTGTTCAAGTCATTGAAAAAGTCGCCGAATGGATCAAAGTCATGATTGTTTAAGTCAGTCATTCCTTTAAAGAGGGTATTATTTGGATCTGTTTTGATAATTTTATAGCAGTTTTGACAAAGATCAATTTGCTTTTGCTGTCCATTGATATTGGTATACAGATGAATTGTTGAGTCGTTTATTTTACAGTTTTGACAGAGCATACCTCTACCTCATTTCATTCGTATACTTGGCCTAAGAAAAAGGTCAAGAATAGTCAAAGTTTTATACTCTCATTATAGCATGATTAAGGTGTAAAGCAAGTAAAAAGATTGGGAAGTGGTCGTTTTTAAAAGAAGGATTTATGGAGAATCCAGCGACATTGAAGGTAAGAAAAAATCCCATTTGTGGTGACAAAAAGGATTCTCATTCATCGGGCCTTACTGCCCGTTGTTTTTATATTAGTAAAGGAGTTCGTAGATCTCCATTGCAATCAAATCAATGCTATCAAAGGTATAAGTTTCACGAGCTTCTACATCGCGAAGGGTGAAGAGTGATCCGTTTTCTTCGTCGTGGCTGTATGCAACTTCTGCGACAACAACACCTTCACGTTCAAAATTACGTTTTAGATTCCCACCATCTTTTGTCATTGCTTCTAGGCGGTTGATGATTCTAACCAAATGTGATTCCATTATGATTCTCCTCCATTTCTTATCGTTTCTATTTTACCATAAACAAGAGGTAGTTGACTAGAAAAAAACTGTGATTTCTCTCTATTTCTCTATTCTATCAAGTTAATTGTTAAAATTGGTGAAAAAGAATTGCATTTTAATTCAATTTATGTTATAATCATACAATCTAATACATAGAAAGTTGATTGAATATGAATTTTTCTTTTTTACCAAAGTATTTACCATATTTTAACTATGGTGCTCTGATTACCGTATTGATTTCCATCCTTGTTGTCTGCTTAGGAACTATTATAGGTGTGTTACTGGCCTTTGCCCAACGTTCACGCTTCAAACCGCTCGTTTGGTTTGCAAATGTGTATGTTTGGATTTTCCGTGGGACGCCAATGATGGTTCAGATTATGATTGCCTTTGCTCTTATGCATATCAATGCTCCGACTATCCAAGTGGGAATTTTAGGAGTTGATCTTTCTCGTTTGATTCCTGGTATTCTGATTATTTCTATGAATAGTGGAGCTTACGTTTCAGAAACTGTTCGTGCAGGGATCAATGCGGTTCCTAAAGGTCAGTTAGAGGCTGCTTACTCTCTTGGTATTCGTCCGAAAAATGCCATGCGTTATGTTATTTTGCCACAAGCTATCAAAAATATTCTTCCAGCTCTGGGAAATGAATTTATCACCATTATCAAGGATAGTTCCCTCTTGTCTGCAATTGGGGTGATGGAGTTGTGGAATGGTGCAACGACAGTAGCAACAACAACTTATTTACCGTTGACTCCCCTTTTATTTGCAGCCTTTTACTATTTGATTATGACCTCTGTTTTGACAGTGGCGTTGAAAGCATTTGAAAAACATATTGGACAAGGAGACAAGAAATAATGACAGAAACCTTGATTAAAATTGAAGAACTACATAAGTCTTTTGGGAAAAATGAAGTTTTAAAAGGGATCAACCTTGAGATTAAACGAGGAGAAGTTGTGGTCATTATCGGTCCGTCAGGGAGTGGGAAGTCAACTCTCCTTCGTTCGATGAATCTCCTTGAAGAAGCAAGTAAAGGTAAGGTTATCTTTGAAGGAGTTGATATCACTGATAAGAAAAATGACCTTTTTGCCATGCGTGAAAAGATGGGCATGGTATTCCAACAATTCAACCTCTTTCCCAATATGACAGTGATGGAAAATATCACTTTGTCACCAATTAAAACCAAAGGTGAAAGCAAGGAAGTTGTGGAGAAAAGAGCACAGGAACTGTTAGAAAAAGTTGGCTTGCCAGATAAGGCAACGGCCTATCCACAGAGTTTGTCAGGTGGTCAGCAGCAACGGATTGCTATTGCACGTGGACTGGCTATGGAACCAGACGTTTTGCTCTTTGATGAGCCAACTTCAGCTCTAGACCCTGAGATGGTTGGAGAAGTTCTAGCTGTTATGCAAGACCTCGCTAAATCAGGGATGACCATGGTGATTGTGACTCATGAAATGGGCTTTGCGCGTGAGGTAGCAGACCGTGTCATCTTTATGGCGGATGGAGTTGTTGTCGAAGATGGTACGCCAGAAGAGATTTTCGATCAAACAAAAGAACAACGGACCAAGGAATTTTTGAGTAAGGTTTTGTAATACCTCATTTTTAGAAGAAATGGAGTAGGCATCATGTCTTCCAGTAAAGAATATTTAGATTTTATTCTCGAACAGCTATCAGAGCTAGAGGAGATGAGTTATCGTCAAATGATGGGAGAGTATATTCTTTATTATCGTGGAAAGATTATTGGAGGAATCTACGATAATCGTCTGTTACTGAAGCCTGTGAAGCTGGTCTTGGATCAGCTGGGACAGACTAGGCTTGAACGTCCTTATGAAGGAGCTAAGGAGATGATTTTGATAGAAGACATTGAAGATAAGTCATGTCTAACGAGATTAATCAAGGAGATGTATGAAGTCTTACCGGCTCCAAAAGTCAAAAAGAAAGCCTGACAAGTTTACTTAGTATAAATAAGCATAAAAGCTCGATAAGGGCTTTTTCTTATAGTTTCAGACTATAAGGTCTATTAGTCAAGAAATGTTAGAATGACAAGGTATTTTTTGCTATAATAGAAGATATCTGATAGAAAAGGGAAGAGATATGGCACAGATTATTGATGGGAAGGCTCTTGCAGCTAAGTTACAAGGACAGTTGGCTGAAAAGACGGCCAAACTAAAAGAAGAAACAGGTCTAGTTCCAGGGTTGGTAGTGATTTTGGTGGGGGACAATCCTGCCAGCCAAGTCTACGTTCGCAATAAGGAACGGTCAGCTCTTGCTGCTGGCTTCCGTAGTGAAGTAGTGCGAGTTCCAGAGACCATTACCCAAGCGGAATTGTTAAACTTGATTTCCAAATACAATCAAGATCCAGCTTGGCATGGGATTTTGGTCCAGTTACCTTTGCCAAAACATATTGATGAAGAGGCAGTTTTATTAGCCATTGACCCCGAAAAAGACGTGGATGGTTTTCATCCTCTAAACATGGGTCGCCTCTGGTCTGGTCATCCAGTTATGATTCCTTCAACACCAGCAGGAATTATGGAGATGTTTCATGAGTATGGGATTGAGTTGGAAGGTAAAAATGCGGTTGTTATCGGTCGTTCAAATATCGTTGGAAAACCGATGGCTCAGCTTCTTTTAGCCAAGAATGCGACTGTGACCTTGACCCACTCACGGACCCATCATCTTGCCAAGGTGGCTGCAAAGGCGGATATTCTTGTGGTTGCAATCGGTCGCGCTAAGTTTGTGACTCCAGACTTTGTCAAACCTGGCGCGGTTGTCATTGACGTTGGGATGAACCGAGATGAAAACGGCAAGCTTTGTGGAGATGTTGATTATGATGCCGTTGCACCACTTGCCAGTCACATCACACCTGTACCGGGTGGAGTTGGTCCTATGACCATTACTATGCTGATGGAGCAAACCTATCAGGCAGCGCTTCGAACACTAAACAAGGACTAGGAAGATGAAATTCGTATTTGATCTGGATGGGACACTATCTTTTGACTACATGACCATAGATGAGGAGATTCAGCAGGTTCTTTTAAAGGCTGAAGACTACGGGCATGAGGTTGTGTTTGCCTCAGCTCGCTCTTATCGGGATTGTTTGGGTTTATTAGGTTCTGAACTCAGTCAGCGCTTGGTCAGCTAGAAAGACTAGGACAGGCTCATCTCTCCTATCATGCCCATGAAAAGTGCCTTTATGTCAACCCCTTGGATACTCATAAGGCGACAACTGTTGAAAAATTATGTGGGGAGAACTTCATCGCTTTTGGAAATGACCAAAACGATATTGAACTATTTAAAACGTCTCTCTATTCTGTCCAGATAGGAGATTTTGCTGGTCTTAGTCCATATGCAGATGACACGTTAGAGCTAAAAGGAGCTCCTTCTCCAGCAGTAGCAGCTAAAATCTTACAGACCTTTGCGGAATTTAAGGGAAAATAGATAGAAGGAGGTTTGCCCCTCCTTTTGTAGTATAATAGAGTGAGAGGGAAAAAACGATGAAAGTGATTGATCAAGCTTTATTAGAAAAAGTTATTATTGAACGTTGTCGTCACAGCCATAAGGGAGATTACGGTCGCCTGCTCTTGCTGGGAGGAACCTATCCCTATGGGGGAGCTATCATCATGTCCGCCATTGCAGCAGTTAAAAGTGGGGCAGGTTTGGTGACTGTTGGCACGGATAAGGAGAATATTCCAGCCCTGCACAGCCACTTACCTGAGGCCATGGCTTTTTCTCTTCAAGACCAGCAATTGTTAAAAGAACAGTTGGAAAAGGCTGAAGTTATCTTGTTAGGTCCGGGTTTGCGAGAGGATGCATTCGGAGAAGAACTCGTAAAACGGGTCTGTGAGAGCCTTAGAAAAGACCAGATTTTGATTGCAGACGGCGGTGCTTTGGGCATCTTAGCAAAAGGACAGTTACCATTTCCTTCTAGTCAGGTCATCCTAACTCCCCACCAAAAGGAATGGGAAAGATTGTCTGGTATAGTTCTTGACCATCAAAATACAGAGACGACTGCTAGTGCTCTTTCAGCTTTTCCTCAAGGGACGATTCTAGTCGAGAAGGGTCCAGCAACTCGTATCTGGCAAGCTGGTCAGTCCGAATATTATCGGTTACAGGTTGGAGGCCCCTATCAAGCAACTGGTGGAATGGGAGATACTCTTGCTGGGATGATTGCAGGATTTACAGGTCAGTTTCATCAAGTCAGTCTCTATGAGAGAGTGGTGGTAGCGGCTTACCTTCATTCAGCTATCGCGCAAGAACTAGCTCAAGAAAACTATCTTGTCTTGCCAACAGAAATTAGCAAGCTACTTCCGAAAGCAATGAAAAAAATATCTCAAAAAGGCAGCTAATACCCTGGTTGTCTTTTTATGTTGATGTAGCTTTGTTAATAAGGTTTTCAAATACCTCAGAACCAGCAATCAACTGCTGAACTTACAAGAAATTCTCACTTTTAAGGTCTTGATTTTTAATCAAGCTCGCAAGTAAAGCTAGATTGTTATCAAAGTTGAGGGTTGTCAAATCATGCTTTTTTTGATATAATTTTTAATGATGAATGCGAGAAATGATCGGTATGTGGTCGTTGATTTAGAGGCGACCAGCACCGGAAGCAAGGCAAAAATTATTCAAGTAGGCATTGTGGTGATTGAGAATGGTGAAATTATTGATCAGTATGCGACTGATGTCAATCCTCACGAACCCTTGGATTCTCATATCAAAGAATTAACGGGTCTGACCGATCAACGTTTGGCTGTGGCACCAGAATTTTCTCAGGTGGCTGGAAAAATTTTTGAATTGGTTAAGGACGGTATTTTTGTTGCGCACAATGTACAGTTTGATGCCAACCTTCTTGCAGAATTTCTCTTTTTTGAAGGATATGAATTGCGCACACCGCGGGTGGATACAGTTGAGCTTGCCCAGGTTCTGTATCCTCAGTTTGAAAAGTATAACTTAGGTATCCTTTGTCAAGAGTTGGGAATTGAGCTGGAACATGCCCACACTGCCCTGTCAGATGCTCAGGCAACAGCTGAACTCTTGCTTTACATGCGTCAAAAACTTTTTGAGCTACCTAAAGGGCTCTTAGAAAGCTTGTTAGACCTTGCAGACAACCTTCTCTATGAAAGTTATCTGTTGATTGAGGAGGTTTACCAGCAACAATCTCTCTTATCTTCGCCAGACTTGATGGAGCTTCATGGGCTTTTCCTCAGAAAGAAAAGCAAAGCCTTAGTCCCACGAAAGTTATCCAAAGACTTTGCTAAAAACATTTCTTTATTGGGGCTGGAGGAGCGACCGCAACAGATGGAATTTGCGGAGAAGATTGAGCAATTATTGGAAGAACACCAGACTTCCTTTATCCAAGCCCAAACGGGACTGGGCAAGACTTATGGTTATCTCCTCCCAGCTTTGAACTTGGAGAGTCAAGCAGGTATCTTAGTGAGTGTTCCGACCAAAATTCTTCAAAATCAAATCATGCAAGAAGAAGGTCAGCACTTAAAAGAGGTCTTCCATCTGGAAATTCATAGTCTCAAGGGGCCTCAAAATTACTTGAAATTGGATGCCTTTCACCAAATTCTCTATCGATCAGAGTCCAATCGCCTTTTCACACGATTTAAAATGCAACTGCTTATCTGGCTAACAGAGACAGAGACAGGTGACTTGGACGAAATCGGGCAACTTTATCGCTATCAGCATTTTCTGCCAGAACTATTCCACGATGGCAAGCTTTCAAAGAAAAGTTTATTTGCTACAGAGGATTTTTGGAAACGAGGGCAGGAAAAGGCCAAGACAAGTCGTGTTCTTCTGACCAATCATGCCTATCTGGTCACTCGTTTGGAAGACAATCCCGAGTTTGTTGACAACCGTTTGGTGATTTTGGATGAAGCTCAAAAAATGCTGCTAGCTCTTGAAAATCTAGCCCAGCAGGCTTATCGCCTTGAGGAACTTGTAACCCAGCTTGATAAGTCCTTGGAGACAGAGGAAGATTTGGTTCAGAAGCGCTTGCTTGAGAGTATCGGCTTTGAATGTCGATACTTGATAGAGCACTATCAGTCAGGCCTTAAGAATGGAAAGTGGTTGGATTCTCTTGAACAGTTGCGCCAGCATTTCTCGGAGTTAGCTCTACCAGAGTATCGAGAAATTGCAAACTTTTTCATGTCGGACCGTGAATTTTGGCTTGCTACAGCAGAGAAATCGAGCAAGGATGTCTTGATTTGTTCAAGTAAAAAAGGCCGCTTTATACTAGCAGACTTATTGCCAGAAGATTGCAGGCTCCTAGGAGTATCGGCTACTCTTGAAATCAGCAATCGGGTTTCCTTAGCAGATTTATTGGGATTTCCGGATGCTCCACTTGTTAGGCTTGATGTAGCAAAACAGGAGCAACAAGAAGTCTTTCTAGTCAATGATTTTCCTCTTGTGACAGAAGTTTCGCCTGCTGACTATGCTAGTGAAGTGGCTTCTGTTATCCGAAGGTTACAAGCCTTTCAAAAACCCATACTGGTCTTGTTTACCTCAAAAGAGATGTTGCTGGCAGTTTCAGACCTGCTCGACCAACCGCATCTAGCTCAGTATAAAAATGGGGAACCAAGCCAACTGAAAAAACGTTTTGAAAAAGGCGAACGTCAGATCTTGCTTGGAACAGGTAGTTTCTGGGAAGGGGTTGATTTTTCAACCCATCCTTGCGTGATTCAAGTGATTCCGAGATTGCCTTTCCAAAACCCCCAAGAACCCTTAACCAAAAAATTAAACCAAGAACTGCGTCAAGAAGGAAAAAATCCTTTCTATGATTATCAGTTGCCGATGACTATCATTCGGCTAAAACAAGCCCTGGGTCGTACTGTTAGACGGCCCAACCAAGGTTCGGTTGCTGTAATCTTAGACAGTCGTGTTGTCAGCAAGCGTTACGGCAAACAAATCGCTCAGACCTTGTCAAAAGAAAGGGCTGTTCAGGTTCTTTCTAGAGAACGGATAGAGCCTGCTGTAGCTGATTTTCTCCAATCCCGTCGCAATAGAATGAAAGAAAAAAGGTAAAAAATATGAAACGTTCCTTCGACTCTCGAGTCGATTATAGCCTTCTCCTGCCAGTGTTTTGTTTACTGGTGATTGGAGTAGTAGCCATTTATATAGCAGTTAGTCATGACTATCCAAATAATGTGTTACCAATACTAGGCCAGCAAATCGCTTGGATTTCCTTGGGCCTTGTCATTGGTTTTGTGGTCATGTTCTTCAATACGGAGTTTTTATGGAAGGTGACTCCCTATCTTTATGGTCTAGGGCTAGCTTTGATGGTCCTACCTCTTGTTTTCTACAATCCGAGTTTGGTAGCTTCTACAGGTGCCAAAAACTGGGTATCAATTGGTGGAACGACACTTTTCCAGCCATCGGAGTTCATGAAGATTTCCTATATCTTGATGTTGGCTCGAGTCATCGTACAATTCACGCAAAAACACAAGGAATGGCGACGGACTATTCCCTTGGATTTCCTATTGATTGGTTGGATGATTGCCTTTACCATCCCAGTCTTGATCCTCTTAGCCCTACAAAGTGACTTAGGGACTGCCTTGGTCTTTGTAGCTATTTTTGCAGGCATGGTTCTCCTTTCAGGTGTTTCGTGGAAGATTATCATTCCTGTTTTTGCGACAGGAGTGACTGCAGTTGCAGGTTTTATGGCCATCTTTATAAGCAAGGATGGACGTGCCTTCTTGCATCAGATTGGAATGCCAACCTACCAGATCAACCGCATCTTGGCTTGGCTCAATCCCTTTGACTTCGCGCAAACAACGACTTACCAACAGGCGCAGGGACAAATTGCGATTGGAAGTGGTGGCTTGTTTGGGCAAGGTTTCAATGTGTCCAATCTCCTCATTCCAGTACGTGAGAGTGATATGATTTTCACGGTGATTGCTGAGGATTTTGGCTTCATTGGTTCGGTTTTTGTCGTTGCCTTGTACTTACTTCTCATCTATCGGATGTTGAAGATTACTCTCAGGTCAAATAACCAGTTCTACACCTACATTTCGACTGGTTTTATCATGATGTTGCTCTTCCATATCTTTGAAAATATCGGTGCCGTGACAGGCTTGCTTCCTTTGACAGGGATTCCTCTGCCTTTCATTTCTCAAGGGGGCTCCGCAATTATTAGTAACCTCATTGGTGTTGGTCTCCTTTTGTCTATGAGTTACCAGACAAACCTAGCGGAGGAGAAAAGTGGAAAAGTTCCATTCAAACGAAAGAAAGTCGTCCTAAAACAAATCAAATAAGGAGGCCACTATGGCAAAAGTAGCAGTTATTTTAGCCCAGGGTTTTGAAGAAATCGAAGCCTTGACAGTAGTCGATGTCTTGCGTCGAGCAAACATTTCATGTGATATGGTAGGATTTGAAGAGCAGGTGACAGGGTCACATGGCATTCAGGTAAAAGCCGACCATATCTTTGATGGCGATTTGTCTGACTATGACTTGGTCGTTCTTCCAGGAGGTATGCCAGGCTCAGCTCACCTACGAGATAATCAAGCCCTCATTTCACAGATTAAAGCCTTTGACCAAGCAGGAAAGAAAATTGCTGCCATCTGTGCAGCCCCAATCGCCCTCCATCAAGCAGGTATCCTGAAAGACAAGCACTTCACCTGTTATGACGGTGTTCAGGAGAACATCAGTGATGGAATTTACCGAAAGGAAACGGTAGTTGTGGATGGCAATCTAACAACTAGTCGAGGACCGTCAACCGCACTTGCCTTTGCCTATGAGTTGGTAGAGCAATTGGGAGGAGATGCTGAAAGTTTACGAGACGGCATGCTCTATCGAGATGTCTTTGGAAATCAACAGTAAGACGAGAGTTCGGCTCTCGTTTTTTACTTGGAAAAATCTAGGAAATCATCGCCTTTTTCATAAAAAAATGGTATAATGAAGGGTATGAAATATCACGACTATATATGGGATTTAGGTGGTACCCTATTGGATAATTATGAGACTTCTACAGCAGCCTTTGTAGAAACCTTAGCCCAATACGGAATAGAGCAAGAACACGACCGCGTCTACGAAGCCTTGAAGGTTTCGACAGCTTTTGCCATCGAGAAGTTTGCACCAGATATCGAGGGGTTTTTAGAGAACTATAAAGAAAATGAAGCGCGTGAGCTAGAGCATCCAGTTTTGTTTGAGGGAATTCCAGAATTACTCAAAGACATTTCGGACAAGGGTGGTCGCCATTTCTTAGTTTCTCATCGAAATGACCAAGTGCTAGAACTTCTTGCTAAGACCCAGATAGCGAACTACTTCACCGAGGTGGTTACTGCCAGTTCTGGCTTTAAACGGAAACCAGATCCTGAGTCCATGATTTATTTACGTGATAAATATCATATTACATCTGGTTTGGTCATTGGTGACAGAAATATTGATGTAGAAGCAGGTAAAGCTGCTGGCTTAGATGCCTATCTTTTTAATAACGTTGCGACATTGAGACAAGCAATAGACATGTAAGAAAAGGGAAAAAATGACAGAAGAAATCAAAAATCAACAGGCACAGGATTATGATGCCAGTCAAATTCAAGTTTTGGAGGGACTTGAAGCTGTTCGTATGCGTCCAGGTATGTATATTGGATCGACTTCAAAAGAAGGTCTTCACCATCTAGTATGGGAAATCGTTGATAACTCAATTGACGAAGCCCTGGCAGGATTTGCCAGTCACATCCAAGTCTTTATAGAGCCAGATAACTCCATCACCGTTGTAGATGATGGGCGTGGAATTCCTGTTGATATTCAGGAAAAAACAGGACGTCCCGCTGTTGAGACCGTCTTTACAGTTCTTCACGCTGGAGGAAAATTCGGCGGTGGCGGATACAAGGTTTCAGGTGGATTGCACGGTGTAGGTTCATCAGTAGTAAACGCTCTTTCAACTCAACTAGATGTTCATGTCCATAAAAACGGTAAGATTCATTACCAAGAATACCGTCGTGGTCATGTTGTTGCTGATCTTGAGGTGGTTGGAGATACGGATAAAACGGGAACAACAGTTCACTTCACACCAGATCCAGAGATTTTTACAGAAACAACAACTTTTGACTTTGAAAAATTAAACAAACGTATTCAAGAACTAGCCTTTTTGAACCGAGGCCTTCGAATCTCCATCACAGATAAGCGTGAAGGTCTCGAACAGACTAAACAATACCACTATGAGGGTGGGATTGCTAGCTACGTTGAATATATCAACGAGAACAAGGATGTTATCTTTGATACACCAATCTACACAGACGGTGAGATGGATGATATCACAGTTGAAGTAGCCATGCAGTACACAACCGGTTACCACGAAAACGTCATGAGTTTCGCCAATAACATTCACACCCATGAAGGTGGTACGCATGAGCAAGGTTTCCGTACAGCGCTGACACGTGTTATCAATGATTATGCTCGCAAAAATAAATTACTAAAAGACAATGAAGATAACCTAACAGGGGAAGATGTCCGTGAAGGCTTGACTGCAGTTATCTCAGTTAAGCATCCAAACCCGCAGTTTGAAGGACAAACCAAGACCAAACTGGGGAATAGTGAAGTAGTCAAGATTACCAATCGCCTCTTCAGCGATGCCTTCTCTGATTTCCTTATGGAAAATCCACAGATCGCCAAGCGTATCGTGGAAAAAGGAATCTTGGCTGCCAAGGCTCGTGTAGCTGCCAAGCGTGCGCGTGAAGTCACACGCAAGAAATCTGGCTTGGAAATTTCCAATTTGCCAGGAAAACTAGCAGACTGTTCTTCTAACAACCCTGCTGAAACCGAACTCTTCATCGTCGAAGGAGACTCAGCTGGTGGATCAGCCAAATCTGGTCGTAACCGTGAGTTCCAGGCTATCCTTCCAATTCGTGGTAAGATCTTGAACGTTGAAAAAGCTAGCATGGATAAAATCCTTGCCAACAAAGAAATTCGAAGTCTTTTTACAGCCATGGGAACAGGATTTGGCGCAGAATTTGATGTCACTAAGGCTCGTTACCAAAAACTCGTTTTGATGACCGATGCCGATGTTGATGGAGCCCACATTCGAACTCTCTTGCTAACCTTGATTTATCGCTATATGAAACCAATCTTAGAGGCTGGTTATGTCTACATTGCCCAACCACCGATTTATGGGGTTAAAGTTGGAAGTGAAATCAAAGAATACATTCAACCTGGTGCAGATCAAGAAATTAAACTCCAAGAAGCCTTAGCACGTCATAGTGAAGGGCGTTCAAAACCAACCATCCAACGTTATAAAGGCTTGGGAGAAATGGATGACCACCAATTGTGGGAAACAACCATGGATCCTGAACATCGCTTGATGGCGCGTGTTTCGGTAGATGATGCTGCCGAAGCAGATAAAATCTTTGATATGTTGATGGGGGATCGAGTAGAACCTCGTCGCGAATTTATCGAAGAAAACGCTGTTTACAGTACACTTGACGTCTAAAAAATGTGGGAAATAGTTCCCTTGGTTTAAAAAATATGATATAATCATTACGATTGTTTCTAGTATAAAAGGAGTTTGATATGTCTAATGGACAACTAATTTATCTAATGGTTGCGATTGCAGTCATTCTGATCTTAGCTTATGTAACAGCCATTTTTTTACGTAAGCGTAATGTAAGCAGATTAACGGCCCTTGAAGAAAGAAAAGAAGAACTCTACAACCTTCCTGTAAATGATGAGGTTGAAGCCGTTAAAAACATGCACTTGATTGGTCAAAGTCAGGTGACCTTCCGTGAATGGAACCAAAAATGGGTTGATTTATCTCTGAACTCATTTGCTGATATCGAAAATCACCTCTTTGAAGCTGAAAGCTACAATAATTCTTTCCGTTTTTTCAAAGCTGCTCACAAGATTGATCAAATTGAAAGCCAAATCGGCTTGATTGAAGAAGATATTGCAGCTATTCGCAATGCCCTTTCTGAACTTGAAAAGCAAGAATCTAAGAATAGTGGCCGTGTCCTTCATGCCTTGGACTTGTTTGAATCCCTTCAACATACCGTTGCAGAAGACTCGGAGAAATATGGGAAGGCCCTTCCTGAGATTGAGAAACAATTGGAAAACATCCAATCTGAATTCTCTCAATTTGTTACCCTAAATTCATCAGGTGACCCGGTTGAAGCCGCAGCAATTCTTGATTCAACTGAAAATCATATTCTCGCTTTGACACACATCGTTGAGCGAATTCCAGCTCTTGTTGAAATCTTGACAAAAGAACTGCCAGAACAATTGGCAGATTTGGAAGAAGGCTATCGCAAGCTGTTGGATGCCAACTACCACTTTACAGAAACAGATATTGAGTCTCGTTTCCAACTTTTGCATGAATCTCTGAAAAATAATCAAGAAAACATCCGTCAGTTGGAATTGGACAATGCAGAGTATGAAAATAATCGCATCCAAGAAGAAATCAACGCACTTTATGATATCTTCACTCGTGAAATTGCAGCTCAAAAAGTGGTTGAAAGTCTTCTTTCGACATTACCAACTTATCTCAACCACTTAAAAGAAAATAATCAGGTGCTTGTTCAAGATCTTGAACGCTTGACTAAAACCTACCTTCTTCCTGAAAGCGATGGCAATCATGTTCGTCGTCTTCAAGCAGAATTGGCTGCACTTGATACAGCAATCATGGAAGTGACAGAGGATCAAGGTGAGTCAACACAAGCCTACTCTGCTCTTGAAGAACAGTTGGAAATGCTTCAAAGCAACCTCAAGGATATAGAGGATGAGCAAATCTCTGTTAGCGAACGACTTGCGCAAATTGAAAAAGACGACCTCAATGCTCGCCAAAAAGCAAATGTCTATGTGAACCGTTTGCATACTATCAAACGTTACATGGAGAAGAGAAACTTGCCAGGTATTCCTCAAAGTTTCTTGAAACTTTTCTTTACTGCAAGTCATAACACAGAAGATTTGATGGCAGAGTTAGAACAACTGCAAGTGAATATTGAATCGGTTAAACGCGTTCTTGAAATTGCAACAAATGATATGGAAGCACTTGAAACAGAAACCTATGATATCGTTCAATATGCAACCTTGACAGAGCAACTCTTGCAATACTCAAATCGTTACCGTTCATTTGATGAGCGTATCCAAGAGGCCTTCAACGAAGCGCTTGAAATTTTTGAAAAAGAGTTTGACTATCAGGCATCATTTGAAAAAATTTCACAAGCCTTGGAAGTTGCTGAACCAGGAGTTACAAACCGTTTTGTAACTTCATATGAGAAAACACGTGAAGCGATTCGTTTTTAAAAATAGAAGCTTAGAAGATTTCTAAGCTTTTTTCTTTTCCTAAAAAAAGACAGAATCCCTGTTTATCATTGAAATAATAGCCTCGATTTGATATGATGGAAATATGAAAAAAAATAGAGCGAAACGTGTTTCTCACGATAAAACGAGAAGGCTATTGCTTTCCTTTGTTGGAATCTTAGGAATTGCTACGATTCTATTAGGGAGTGCTATTGGTTATAAGCTACTACAAAAGCAATCTTACGAACAAAAAATTGAAGCGCTAAAAAGCGAAAAGAACCAGCAATTCAACTCAGGTAGTCAGAAGGACCATTTCCGAAAAGGTCAAGCTGAGGTGATTGCCTACTACCCTCTGCAAGGAGAGGAAGTCATTGCAGAGGGTAGAGAAAAAATCAACCAGGATATCAAAGAAAAGCTGGAAGATAAAGAGGATTTGGTCTTTTATTATAGTGAGCAGTTGGACCCAGTCTTAAAGGGAGTTGTTGCTCGTAGTATCAGTAAGCAAGTCTACGATTTGTCTGCATCAAAGGTTGAAGAAAAAGAAAAGACTTCTTTAGGGAAAATTTTCTTGACTGAAGATGGGAAAGATTTTGACCTCGGCAAACTCTTCAAAGATGCAAGCAAGGCTAAGGAACTCTTACTGACTCAAATCAAATCAACCCTAGAAGATAAGAAACTTGACCAGGCAAAAATTGATCAAGTAATAAAGAGCTTCACAGACCAAGAATTGACATCTTGGAGCTTTGATTATAAGGATAGTCAAATCATCCTTTATCCTGCTAATGCTGGAGAGACTGTTGAGGAAATTGCTTTGCCAATATCTAGTTTCTTTGATGTCATTGAGTCTTCTTATCTATTAGAAAAGGATGCTGAACTCTACCAAGCATACTTTTCTAAGAAAAATAAAAAAGTTGTAGCCCTGACCTTTGACGATGGTCCAAATCCAACTACAACCACGCAGGCTTTGGATACTTTAGCTAAATATGGTGTAAAAGCAACCTTCTTTGTACTTGGTAAAAACATTGCAGGTAATGAAAATCTTCTAAAACGAATGAAATCAGAAGGTCATGTTGTAGGAAACCACAGCTGGAGTCATCCCGTTCTTTCACAACTTTCGCTCGAAGATGCTAAAAAGCAAATCACTGATACAGAAGATTTGTTAACCCAAGTTCTAGGTTCGAGTTCTAAACTCATGCGCCCACCTTATGGGGCTATCACTGATGATATTCGAAATGGCCTTGATTTAAGCTTCATTATGTGGGATGTGGATAGTTTGGACTGGAAGAGTAAAAATGAGACAGCCATTTTGACAGAGATTCAACGTCAGGTTCGCAATGGTTCTATCATCCTCATGCATGATATTCATGGTCCTTCTGTTAATTCTCTACCAAGTGTTATTGAGTATTTAAAGGGTGAAGGGTATACATTTGTGACCGTTCCTGAATTGCTCAATTCTCGCTTGAAGGCTCACGAGATCTATTATGATCGTGATCAATAATTGTTAAAATCTAAAGGGGCAAGTGTTCTGATAATCAGGATTTTGTTTCTTTAGATTTTCTTCACATAGAAAGGAAAAACGATGAAATCTTACACCCTTAATAATGGAGTTTCAATTCCTGTACTAGGATTTGGAACATGGAAAGCTGAAAATGGAGAGGTAGCCTACCAAGCCGTTTTAGGAGCCTTAAAGGCTGGATATCGTCATATCGATACTGCAGCTATCTATAAAAATGAGGAAAGTGTTGGTCGTGCTATTCGAGATAGCGGTTTTCCACGACAAGAAATCTTTGTAACGACCAAACTCTGGAATACCAGTCACAGCTATGATGAAGCTCGCCAAGCATTTGAAGAATCAATGGAAAAACTGGGATTGGATTATCTAGATTTGTACCTTATCCATTGGCCAAATCCAAAACCTTTAAGAGAAAATGAGGCATGGAAAACTCGCAATGCTGAAGTCTGGAGAGCGATGGAGGACCTTTACCAAGAAGGAAAAATCCATGCTATCGGCGTTAGTAATTTCCTTCCCCATCATTTGGATGCCTTGCTTGAGACAGCCAGAATCATCCCGGCGGTCAATCAGGTACGCTTGGCACCAGGAGTTTATCAAGAGGAAGTGGTTGACTACTGTAGAGAGAAAGGCATTCTTCTAGAGGCATGGGGACCTTTTGGCCAAGGAGAGTTGTTTGAACAGAAAGAAGTCCAAGAAATTGCTGCTAAGCATGGGAAATCAGTGGCTCAAATCGCCTTGGCTTGGAGTTTGGCAGAAGGATTTTTACCCCTACCTAAGTCAGTGACAGCCTCTCGCATCCAGAGCAATCTTGATTGTTTTGGAATTGAACTCAGCAAAGACGATCGAGAAGTCTTAAAGACAATTTTAGTGACTTCGGGCGCACCTCGTGTGGATGAGATGGATTTTTAGTTTGTGAAATCTATTTATACCAAAATAACAAAGACTAGGAATTTTAAATCCTAGTCTTTTTGTGTATAAAAAATCTAAATTATTTGTATAATGAAATAATTTTATGGATTGAAATAGAGGAACGAATTTAGAAAGCATTGGTTTGATGGAGCAAATAACACGAATGATAAAATTAAATAAGCGAAATATATACGTAAATATTACATTTTTGTGACAATTCAGATTTTTATGAAAATTTATGATTATTTGCGTTATAATAGGTATACTTTAAAGAAAAAGGAGATTATTTATGAATAGACGACAACGTTTTTCATTACGGAAATACAAATTTGGTCTTGCTTCAGTTTTATTGGGAACTGCATTGGTTTTTGGAGCAAGTCAAGTCAGTGCCAATGAGCAGAGTACAGGTGAAAATCAAGCTCAAACTCAGGAAATTAAGACAGAGCTAAAAGACGATAAACACTCAAACTCTGCGACTGACCAAACCAATACTAATGGGATAGCACCAGTAGTTGGAGAGAAACAAGAAGTTGAAACTTCTAAAGAGGATGCTAGTAAACAAGATGCTAAGGTAGATGCTCCGGTTGATAAAACTGCTGAAGCCCAAGAATCAGGAAAAGATAGCGCAGTTGCAAAAGAAGTAGACCAAGGTGTCGTCCAAAAAGAAACAACAGTCGCTACCAGTCCAGCGCCTGCTACTGAGAAGGCTTCTACAATAGAGAAAAAAGAGACTCAAGCAACGACAGCTCCTAAAACTACTGGAGAAACGGCAACTACTGAAAAAGAACAAGAAAAAGCTGAGTCTGCAAAACCCAATAGTCTTTCAAGTAATGATATCATCACAGTACCAAAAACTTGGAAGGCTGGTTACAAGGGGACGGGGACCGTTGTTGCCATTATTGACTCTGGACTTGATTTGAATCATGAGGTACTTCGAATTTCGGATCCGTCAAAAGCAAAATTTAAAAACAAGGAAGCCATCGAAGCAGCTAAAAAGGCTGCTGGAATCGACTACGGTAAATGGTATAGCGATAAGGTTGTCTATGCCTATGACTACTTTGACGGAACAGATAAGATCAAAGAAGCAGAAAGAACTTCTCATGGGATGCACGTAACAGGGATTGCTGCTGGAAACCCTGATAAAGAAGCACCGAATGGCGAAAAAGTTTATGGTGTGGCGCCAGAAGCCCAAGTCATGTTTATGCGTGTCTTTTCAGATCGCCAAAAGACGACAAGTTCGGCTCTTTATGTAAAGGCGATTGATGATGCAGTTGCCTTGGGAGCAGATGCTATTAATATGAGTTTGGGATCTAGCACTGGTTCTATGGTCGATGCTGGTTCTGATATTGTGGATGCCATCAAACGGGCTCGTGCCAAGGGAGTTTCTGTTCTTATCTCAGCAGGAAATAGCAATACATTCGGAAATGGCTATTCAAAACCGCTAGCCGAAAACCCAGACTATGGCTTGGTTGGAAATCCATCCACTGTTGAAGACTCAATTTCAGTTGCTTCTGTCAACAACAAAACATTGACAACAGCGGTTTTTGAAGTCAAAGGTCTAGAGGAAAATGCCGGCCTTCATAACGGAAAATTTGATTATAATCAACCTGAGTCAGATAAGGATTTTGAAAAGGGAAAAGAGTATGAATACGTCGAAGCAGGGTTAGGTCGTGAAGAAGACTTTGCGAAGTTGGATTTAACTGGGAAACTTGCCCTCATTCAGCGTGGAGCTATGAATTTTTCAGAGAAGATCAAAAATGCACGAAAACACGGTGCAGTTGGTGCATTGATCTACAATAATGTAGAAGGTGCAAACATCAATATGGCTATTGATGATGAAGCAAAGAAAATTCCTTCTGTATTTATTTCTAAACAGTATGGTGAAGCCTTAAAATCAGGAAACTACAAGATTGTTTTTAATGGTAAGATGGATAATCGCCCTTCCGATGTAGCCAATCAGCTATCTGACTTTTCAAGTTGGGGAGTGACTACCGATGGACAATTGAAACCAGATGTGACAGCTCCTGGCGGCAATATCTACTCATCCTTTAATGACAATACCTACGGTAGTATTAGCGGAACCAGTATGGCGGCTCCTCACGTTACGGGTGTTGCAGTTCTGGTTAAGGAATACCTTCAAAAACACCATCCAGAATTGACTCCTGAGCAAGTATCAGAGACTGTCAAGGCCTTGATCATGTCAACTGCAAAACCACATGTTAATAAGGACACAGGCACTTATACCTCTCCTCGTCAGCAAGGTTCTGGTATTGTGGATACAGCTGCTGCAGTGTCAACAGACCTCTATGTAACGGGTGAAAATGGTTATCCAAGCGTGACTTTAGGAAATGTTGGAGACCAATTTACTTTTAAGGTCACTGTACACAATATTTCAGATACTGACCGTACTCTCAAGATGGTAGTGAATACCAATACAGACGAGGTCCAAGATGGAAAATTCACCCTTCGACCTCGAAAACTAACGGAGACAGTCTGGCCTGAAGTGACGGTCAAAGCCCACAGCAGTCAAACAGTCACTGTTAAAGTGGATGCTCGAAAATTTGCTGCTGAACTCAGCAAACAAATGCCAAATGGCTATTTCCTTGAAGGGTTTGTTCGATTTGTAGATCCAGCAGATGATGGGGATGTTGTGAGTCTTGCATTTATGGGCTTCCGAGGAGAATTCCAAAATCTCCCTGCTGTTGAAAAACCAATTTACAATCTTGTCCGAGAAGGGAAAAATGGATTTTACACGGAAGTAGACAAGGAAAATCCTGCAGTTAACTACTCTAATGATGCTACCTATCTAGCTACCTTGCAAAATGACCTTCTAGTGTCTAAAGGTCAACGCCAAGGACGCCGAATTACCGTTCTTGGAATCGAACAAAATGCTGAAGGTAAGCATGTTCTTCAGTTGGACGAAAAAGGGAATGTCCGTATTGCCATTTCTCCAAATGATGACGGAAACAAAGACCTAGTTGAATACAAAACGGTTGCTTTGAGAAATCTGGTAAATCTTCGGGCAACAGTTTATGCGGCTACGGATACTAAGCATGAACATCCTATTTGGGAGGGCGATGCAAAGGATCTTCGTAAGAATTATTTTGATGGAGACAGTAGAAATCTGAAAAGCTATATTCTAGATAATACTGCTTGGAGAGGCCAGGATTTTGATGGGAATACTGTTGCAGATGGTTTATATGACTATGTTATCAGTTATACACCAGACGTTCCAGGAGCTAAAGAACAATACACGACCTTTAAAATTCAGATTGATACTCAAAAACCTGTCATCACAAGTGGTTATATTCGCTTTAAAGATGGAAATCAAGAATTTGTAGCTCGCAAACCAAAAGATGTGGGTCAAGGTGGTATCCTTTCAGAAAAAGTCTTCTATATCACACCATTTGACCAGAAAGGGACCATGGTTTTAACTGGGAAAGACCAGTCTGGAACTCGTGCGCTTGAGAACACCCATCTGATTAAGGCCAATGCTGACGGTAGTTATACACTTCCTAAGAATGTTGACAAGGCTAATATTTACTATCTTGTAGAGGATTATGCAGGAAATGTAGATTATATCTCACTTGCTGAACTTGTCCGCGATCAAAATAGTGGTCGAGTTAAAATTGACTTGAAGGATGCAAAAACAAATCAGGATATTGATACCCTCTACGTCTATCGAATCAAAAATAGCAAGGGACAATATGTTGATGTTGACAAGACAAAAGCGATTCATTTCTTACAATTTGGTCATTATACAGCAGAAATTTTCAGTTATGACCGAACAGAATTGAAATTTATCAGTGCCTTGTCCCAAGAGTTCGACTTGACGGAAGAAAATAGTTTCCAAACCATTACCTTCCTAGCAAATCTCCTAGAATATGCACCAGTGTCTGTTTCCTTCAACCAAGCAGTTCCAAAGACGACTACAGTAGTTTTGAAAGGAGAAGATGGGACAAGTATCACTCTTCCTGCTGAAAAATACGGTCAATACGCCTTTGGTAAGAAAGTTGCTACAGGTCGTTATACTGTAGAAGTCACCTTGCCAACTGGATATGAACTCCTTGAAGATCTCGTTTCCTTGCTCGTGAAGCCAGGTCGAAATAATGCTTTGCGTCTATCTGTTGTGTCTAAGTTGGCCTTGATTGCTGCGGTAAATCAACAAAAAGAACTGGTAGAAACGTCTCGCTACTTTAATAGTAGTGCAGATAAGAGAAAAACTTATGACCAAGCTTTCCAAGTTGCGCAGTCAGCCTTGTCAAGCAAGTTGAAACAAGAATTGATTGATGGCGTTCTCTCTAGTCTTGAGGCTGCTGGTAAAGCTTTGGATGGAAAAGATTCGAACGTTACAGCCTTGAAAGAAGCTATGAAAGCTTACTATGCAACGACTAAAACTGGACGATATGCTAATGCCAAGGAAAAAGTACGTCGAGCTTATGATCGTGCCTTCCAAGAAATCGCCTTACTAGCTGTAGATCCTAAAGTCAAACAGGATCAAATTGACCAATCTCTCATTGCCCTAGCGACGGCTAAAAGCAAATTAAATGGCAAAGCTACTGACTTCTCTAGTCTGAAGAAACTGGTCAAAGATGAACGCCTTTTCCAAGAAAAGAACGCGAGATTTATCTATGCAGACAAGAAAGAAAAAGCAGCTTATCTTTTAACTTTTAAAGAGGCACAGGAACTCCTTAAAGATCCAGGAGCGAGCCAAGAAGATGTTAAAGATGCCATTACAGCATTGAAACAAGCCAAGAGAAATCTGCATGGCAAAAAACCAAAAGCGAAAAGACATCCTTAAACAGGACTTTCTGAAGCTTTACTATTAAATGAGTCTGGAACTTTGTTTTCAGACTCATTTTTGGTTTACACTAGCTAGAAAATCTGCTATAATACTAGCTAGGAAAGAAAGTCTTATGGCGTTCTTCAAGCGAGCTTGGGATAGTGGGAGCCAAGTAGGACAAGGTAAGAAACTGGCGCTTTCTGTCGTATTTTTAAAAACAATGAAGTAATAAATTAGGGTGGAACCGCGTTTCAGACGCCCCTAGTCGCAAGGCTTGGGTGTTGAAATTCGGTTCTTTTTGAATTTCGTCTAATGCCTAAGTAGAAAGGAGCATAATGCTTAAAGGATCTTGTTTATGCAAAGCAGTGACCTACACTTTAGATGAGGAATTGTCGGAATTAGTTTTTTGCCACTGCTCATTCTGTCGGAAAGCAACTGCGTCTGCCTATACAGTGAATGCCAAAGTTAGCAGTAAAAACCTAGTATTGCATGGAAAAGAACAGTTGGTTATCTATAGTTCATCTCCAGGAAAACAACGCTATTACTGTCAGAACTGTCATAGTCAAATTTTCACTGCTCAAGAAAATATACCGGAAGTCTGTGCTTTGAAATTAGGTACAATAGACGAATGCGATCAGAATTTACAAACTGTTCCCAAACGTCATATTTTTCAGGACCCAGCTTTTTCTTGGTTGCTTGATGAATAAAGCTAAAAAGATAATATAAATTAAAGGAGTAAACAATGTCTAAGAAATTAACATTTCAAGAAATTATTTTGACTTTGCAACAATTTTGGAATGACCAAGGTTGTATGCTTATGCAGGCTTATGACAATGAAAAAGGTGCAGGGACGATGAGCCCTTACACTTTCCTTCGTGCTATCGGACCTGAACCATGGAATGCGGCTTATGTAGAACCATCACGTCGTCCTGCTGACGGTCGTTATGGAGAAAATCCTAACCGTCTCTACCAACACCACCAATTCCAAGTGGTTATGAAGCCTTCTCCATCAAATATCCAAGAGCTTTACCTTGAGTCTTTGGAAAAATTGGGTATCAATCCTTTGGAACACGATATCCGCTTCGTTGAAGATAACTGGGAAAATCCTTCTACTGGTTCAGCTGGTCTTGGATGGGAAGTTTGGCTTGATGGGATGGAAATCACTCAATTCACTTATTTCCAACAAGTTGGTGGATTGGCAACTGGTCCTGTTACTGCGGAAGTTACTTATGGTTTAGAACGCTTGGCTTCTTACATTCAAGAAGTTGATTCTGTCTATGATATCGAGTGGGCTGATGGTGTTAAATACGGAGAAATCTTCATCCAGCCTGAGTATGAGCATTCAAAATATTCATTTGAAATTTCGGACCAAGAAATGTTGCTGGAAAACTTTGATAAGTTTGAAAAGGAAGCTGGTCGTGCATTAGAAGAAGGCTTGGTTCACCCTGCCTATGACTATGTTCTCAAATGTTCACACACCTTTAATCTGCTTGATGCGCGTGGTGCCGTATCTGTAACAGAGCGCGCAGGCTATATCGCCCGTATCCGTAACTTAGCCCGTGTCGTAGCCAAAACCTTTGTTGCAGAACGCAAACGCCTAGGCTACCCACTTTTGGATGAAGCAACACGAGCTAAACTCCTAGCAGAAGACGCAGAATAGTAAGTAATACTGTGCTCTAAAATCGTTAAAGGCAAGTCGAAGACTTGCTAGAGGGATATGCACCGCCGTACTGTTATGTGGGGATTTTTGAAACCTTGGGTTCAAAAATCAGTCAGCTAAATCCACTTTGATGAGACTGTTGGAAATCTTAGTTTATTTGGTATAAGATTTCCTTACAGACTCACAAAAGTTAGTTAGCGACGTCCCCAGTACCTAAGGGGCATATCAAAAAAGATACTTTTCGGAGAAAAAATATGACAAAAAACTTATTAGTAGAACTCGGTCTTGAAGAGTTACCAGCCTACGTAGTAACTCCAAGCGAAAAACAACTAGGTGAAAAAATGGCAGCCTTCCTCAAGGAAAACCGCCTGTCTTTTGAAGCCATTCAAACCTTCTCAACACCACGTCGTTTGGCTGTTCGTGTGACTGGTCTTGCAGACAAACAGTCTGATTTGACAGAAGATTTCAAGGGTCCAGCAAAGAAAATTGCCTTGGATAGTGATGGAAACTTCACCAAAGCAGCTCAAGGATTTGTCCGTGGAAAAGGATTGACAGTTGAAGATATTGAATTCCGTGAAATCAAGGGTGAAGAATATGTCTATGTTATCAAGGAAGAAGTGGGGCAACCAGTTGAAGCCATTGTTCCAGGTGTAGTAGACGTCTTGAAGTCACTGACATTCCCTGTCAGCATGCACTGGGCTAACAACACCTTTGAATACATCCGCCCTGTACACACTTTAACTGTTCTTTTAGATGAAGAAGAATTTGATTCGGATTTCCTTGATATCAAGGGCGGTCGTGTAAGCCGTGGCCATCGTTTCTTGGGACAAGAAACTAAGATTCAGTCAGCATTGAGCTATGAAGAAGACCTTCGTAAGCAGTTTGTAATCGCGGATCCTCGTGAACGTGAGCAAATGATTGTTGACCAAATCAAGGCAATCGAGGCTGAACATGGTGTACGTATCGAAATTGATGCTGATTTGCTCAATGAAGTCTTGAACTTGGTTGAATACCCAACTGCCTTTATGGGAAGTTTTGATGCCAAATACCTTGAAGTGCCTGAAGAAGTCTTGGTAACTTCGATGAAAGAGCACCAACGTTACTTTGTTGTTCGTGATCAAGACGGTAAACTCTTACCAAACTTCATTTCAGTCCGTAACGGAAACGCAGAGCATTTGGAAAATGTTATCAAGGGTAATGAAAAAGTCTTAGTTGCTCGTTTGGAAGACGGTGAATTCTTCTGGCGTGAAGACCAAAAATTGGTCATTTCTGACCTTGTCGAAAAATTGAACCATGTGACCTTCCACGAAAAGATTGGTTCCCTTCGTGAACACATGATTCGCACGGGGCAGATTGCCATTCTCTTGGCAGAAAAAGCTGGTTTGTCAGTGGATGAAACAGTTGACCTAGCTCGTGCAGCAGCTATTTACAAGTTTGACTTGTTGACGGGTATGGTTGGTGAGTTTGATGAACTTCAAGGAATTATGGGTGAGAAATATGCCCTTCTTGCTGGGGAAACTCCAGCAGTTGCGGCTGCTATTCGTGAACACTACATGCCTACATCAGCCGAAGGAGAACTTCCAGAGAGCAAGGTGGGAGCCATTCTAGCCATTGCAGACAAATTGGATACGATTTTGAGTTTCTTCTCAGTAGGCTTGATTCCATCAGGTTCTAATGACCCGTATGCCCTTCGTCGTGCGACGCAAGGTGTAGTTCGTATCTTGGATGCTTTTGGTTGGCACATTCCTATGGATGAGCTGATCGATAGCCTTTATGCTTTGAAATTCGACAACTTGACTTATGAAAATAAAGCAGAGGTTATGGACTTTATTAAGGCTCGTGTTGATAAGATGATGGGTTCAACTCCAAAAGACATTAAGGAAGCAGTCCTTGCAAGTTCAAACTTTGTTGTGGCAGATATGCTAGAAGCAGCAAGTGCTCTTGTCGAAGCAAGCAAGAAAGAAGACTTCAAACCATCTGTCGAATCCCTATCACGTGCTTTCAACTTGGCTGAAAAAGCCGAAGGAACTGATACTGTTGATCCTGTTCTCTTTGAGAATGAAGAAGAGAAAGCCTTGGCGGAAGCAGTAGAATCACTCGTTTTGACAGGGACAGCAAGTCAGCAATTAGAACAACTCTTTGCGCTTAGTCCAGTTATTGATGCTTTCTTTGAAAATACCATGGTAATGGCTGAAGATCAGACTGTCCGACAAAATCGCTTGGCTATCTTGTCGCAATTAACCAAAAAAGCAGCTAAACTTGCACGTTTCAACCAAATTAATACTAAATAAACTCAGTCAAACGGACTGTATCTTATCACAAAGGAGAAGAAATGGATCCGAAAAAAATCGCTCGTATCAACGAGCTTGCCAAAAAGAAAAAAACAGAAGGCTTAACTTCTGCTGAAAAAGTGGAACAAGCTAAACTTCGTGAGGAGTACATCGAAGGCTATCGTCGTTCTGTTCGTCACCACATCGAGGGAATTAAAATTGTGGACGAGGAAGGCAATGACGTCACACCAGAAAAACTACGTCAGGTACAACGTGAAAAAGGTTTGCACGGCCGTAGTATAGATGATCCTAACTCATAAAATGAAAGGGGCTTGTAGATGATTTACAAGCCCCTTTTCTGTTGTAATAAAAAAAGGAGCCATTTGGCTCCTTTTTGGTTTCTTAATTGCTTGCACCAGAAGTAGCGTCTGCGTCACCACCGTGGCCTCCAGCATCCCCTGAATCAGAAGCGCCAGAAGTAGCATCGGCGTCTCCATGACCTCCGGCAGTAGGAGCAAATGGTCCGCTACCTCCCACCAAACGTTGACCAGTCTCTTTTAGGTACCAGTCAAGCCATGGTTGGAAGTTAAAGACGATTTCATTGATACCAGCGTATGATCCATCAGGATAGTACATTGCTTGGTAGTTGTGGGTGTTGATGACACCTGCAGGAGAACCTGGAACGATCGTACGAACGTATTCTTGGTTTCCGTTGCGAAGTGTTCCGATAACCCACTCTACGTTCTTCATACGTGCTGGTGGAAGAGAACCATGAACAGTCGACATACGGCTACCTGATTGAGGTGGTACACGTTTAGCAAACATGGTGTCTGGATCTTGGTGAGCGTTGTTGTAGTAGAGGAATTGGTTGTTGTCGTCAGCGTATGTCAATTCAAATGGCATAGCTTTCAAGAACATATCAATTTGATTAACTGTCAAGATACCGTGGTCCAATTTGACATAGGTATCACCAGAAACAGCACCAGTGATTGCTGCAACTTTTTCTACCCATTCTGGATCGTCAGGATCAACTTCTGTAATGGTTGTAGCAATTGGTTTTCCACAATCCAAGTCTTCTGGTTCGATTGGTTTTGGTTTTTTCAATTTCGAAACGACTCCTACGTATTTTACAAAGTTATCTAAGCAAGTTTCAAGGAATTTAACAGTTCCTTCGTTGGTGATGTTTCCATTGTTATCAAAAGCTTCCTTAGCTTTACCAAGAAGGAATTCGTTACCTGGAAGCGTGTAGGCATTGACACCTGGAGCATCAAGGATTTTACGAAGATGAACTTGGGCACGTGATGTTCCTTGGTCATAGTATGATGCACCCACAATCATAACAGGCTTGTTTTCAAATGGATGAACTTCGTATGAAAGCCATTCAAGTACAGATTTGAGAGAAGCTGAGATAGTGTGATTGTGCTCAGGAGTAGCGATAATGACACCATCAGCACGTGTAATCTTGTTATACAAGAAACGCAATTGGAAGCTTTCGTCCCATTTTTCGTCTTGGTTAAACATTGGAACTTCGTCGATTTCAAGGACTTCTAATTCAAATTTGAATTTGAAATTGCGACGGATAAATTCCAAGAGTTTGCGGTTATATGATTGATCGTAGTTTGATCCAACAAGTCCAACAAATTTCATTCTTTCGGTCTCCTATCTTACAAATTTTCCCAGTCAAATTCTTCTGCATCTTTGCGAAGCAATTCTTGTGCATTGCGCAATTTCTCAGTAATCTTCACGAAGATACGGAAGTCATCAAAGATGGCATCCAATTTCTTGATGACATCAAGGTCAACCAAGTCACCACTTGGGTTAAATGCTTGAAGAGAGTGTGAGAGCAAGAATTCATCTGGAAGAACATTTGCCTTGATTTCAGGAGCATTCAAGATTTGACGAAGTTGCAATTGGGCACGAGATGAACCAAGCGTACCGTAAGAAGCACCTGTAATCATGATTGGTTTGTTCAAAAGTGGGTAAATACCATAAGACAACCAAGCAAGAGCGCTCATCAAAACAGCTGGAATAGAGTGATCATACTCAGGAGTACCGATAATAACGCCATCAGCCTCTTCGATTTTAGCAGCAATTTCCAATATTTCAGCAGGTACTTGCTTGTCAGCTGGTTTGTTGAAGACAGGAATGGCCTTGATTTCAACAAGCTCAATTTCAGCTTTGTCAGTAAAGTGTTTTTGCATGTATTGAAGCAATTGACGGTTTGTAGAACGTTTTGAATTTGTTCCAACAATAGCAATAAGTTTTAACATGAGATTTCCTTTCTCTTTTTACATAATACAATTTTAAAATTCCATTGAAACAGTTGTCTCTATAGAGTAGGAATTCCTGAAGAACAGCTTAGGTGGCCTTCTTTATCGATGAGGATGACTTCGATGCCCTCCAAACTTTCGACTTGCCAGAGGATAGAAGCAGGTCTTTCTCCAAAGAGTCGAGTCGTCCAGATTTCGCCATCGACTGATTTATCAGAGATGATTGTTAGACTCGCTAGTTCCGTTTCAACAGGATATCCTGTTTGACTGTCAAAAATGTGATGGTAATCTTGTCCATCGACGGTCAGGTGACGTTCATAAATGCCTGAAGTCACGACAGATTTATTGACAACAGGGATGGTCATTAAATGATTTCCCCTAGGATTGGCTGGGTCTTGAATCCCGATTTGCCATGGGTTATCCCCTCTTGCCTGATTTTTTCCAATGGTCAGGATATTCCCTCCCAGATTGATCAAGGCAGAAGTCACCCCCTCTTTCCTAAGAAATTGGGCAACCTTATCCGCACTGTATCCTTTGGCTAAACAACCTAGATCGATCTTCATTCCTTTCTGTTTTAAAAACACAGTAGAAGTAGAAGAATCTAACTTGATACCATGAGGATTGATTAGAGGCAGCACCGATTCAATTTCTTGAGGCTGGGCGACCTTGGCATCTGAAAAACCGATACGCCAGGTTTGAATTAAGGGACCAATGCTGATATTGAGGTGGCTAGAGAGCGCTAGGCTATGCTCTAACCCAAGTGAAATCAGTTCAAACAGGTCTGGATGAACTTTGACTGGAGCTATTCCAGCTTGATGATTGATTTCCATCAACTCAGATTCCTGACTATTGGCATTGAAGCGGTATTCTAGCTCTCTGAGTAAATCAAAGGATTTTTGGAGCAAGCTATCGGCTCGCTCATCTACTAATGAAATAGTGATAGTGGTTCCCATTAGGCGTTCAGAATGTGAACGAAGAGGCAAGCTACCAACTCCTTTCTCTTATAGAAAATAAGTTGTAATATCAAATAATTATCTAAATTGAAGCCCTTACATTTTATTTTCATGTTATTAGAATACCATAAAGTTAGACTTTTCACAAATGAAATTTGGAAAAAGTCAAGAAATATGCTCACAAAAATTCATGAGGCTTGCAAACAGGACAAATGGGGAATTATTTTTGATAAAAAATGCTGAAATAATAGTAAACCACTTGTAAACGCTAACAGTAAATGGTATACTAGTAGGGTAAATTTAGAATGAAGGCAGGAAATTTTTTATGAGTAAAATCGTTGTAGTCGGTGCGAACCACGCTGGTACAGCATGTATCAATACCATGTTGGATAATTTTGGAAATGAGAACGAAATTGTTGTATTTGACCAAAACTCTAACATCTCTTTCCTAGGATGTGGAATGGCTCTATGGATTGGTGAGCAAATTGACGGTGCTGAAGGCTTGTTCTATTCTGATAAAGAAAAATTGGAAGCTAAAGGTGCTAAAGTTTACATGAACTCACCAGTTCTTTCAATCGACTATGATAACAAAGTAGTTACAGCAGAAGTTGAAGGAAAAGAGCACAAAGAATCATACGAGAAATTGATTTTCGCTACAGGTTCTACACCAATCTTGCCACCAATCGAAGGTGTTGAAATTGTTAAGGGAAACCGCGAATTTAAAGCAACTCTTGAAAACGTACAATTCGTGAAATTGTACCAAAATGCTGAAGAAGTTATCAATAAACTTGCTGATAAGAGCCAACACCTTGACCGTATCGCCGTTGTTGGTGGTGGTTACATCGGTGTTGAACTTGCTGAAGCCTTTGAACGTCTTGGAAAAGAAGTTGTCCTTGTTGATATTGTAGACACTGTTTTGAACGGTTACTATGACAAAGACTTCACTCAAATGATGGCGAAGAACTTGGAAGACCACAACATCCGCTTGGCGCTTGGTCAAACTGTTAAAGCAATCGAAGGTGACGGTAAAGTTGAACGCTTGATTACTGACAAAGAAAGCTTTGATGTGGATATGGTTGTTCTTGCGGTTGGTTTCCGTCCAAACACATCACTTGCTGATGGTAAGATTGAACTCTTCCGCAACGGTGCCTTCCTTGTAGACAAGAAACAAGAAACATCAATTCCAGGAGTTTATGCAGTAGGTGACTGTGCGACTGTTTATGACAATGCTCGTAAAGACACAAGCTACATCGCCCTTGCTTCAAATGCTGTTCGTACTGGTATTGTTGGTGCTTACAACGCTTGTGGACATGAATTGAAAGGAATCGGTGTTCAAGGTTCAAATGGTATCTCAATCTATGGTCTTCACATGGTTTCAACTGGTTTGACTCTTGAAAAAGCTAAAGCTGCTGGTTACAACGCAACTGAAACAGGCTTTAACGATCTTCAAAAACCAGAATTCATGAAACATGACAACCATGAAGTTGCCATCAAGATTGTCTTTGACAAAGATAGCCGTGAAATTCTTGGTGCCCAAATGGTTTCACGCGATTCTGCAATCAGCATGGGAATCCACATGTTCTCACTTGCTATCCAAGAGCATGTAACAATTGATAAATTGGCCTTGACAGATCTCTTCTTCTTGCCACACTTCAACAAACCATACAACTACATCACAATGGCTGCCCTTACAGCTGAAAAATAAAATTTGATGAACTATCTGGCCTTAAGTTATGGTCAGATAGTTTTTTAATCGATCTGTACCCATACAATTACATTTTTTTTATCTTGTGATTCATTCTAATCTAACTTAAAATGAAATGGTAGCTACCAATACAAATGATGAGGATAAAACAAATGACTGAAAATCGTTATGAATTAAATAAAAACTTGGCACAGATGCTCAAAGGTGGGGTTATCATGGACGTTCAGAACCCTGAACAGGCTCGTATTGCAGAGGCTGCTGGTGCGGCTGCTGTCATGGCCTTGGAACGAATTCCGGCTGATATTCGTGCGGCTGGTGGGGTTTCCCGCATGAGTGATCCAAAGATGATTAAGGAAATCCAAGAAGCGGTTAGCATTCCAGTAATGGCCAAGGTCAGAATCGGGCATTTTGTTGAAGCTCAGATTTTAGAGGCTATTGAGATTGACTATATCGATGAGAGTGAAGTGCTGTCTCCAGCAGACGACCGTTTTCATGTGGACAAGAAAGAATTCCAAGTTCCTTTTGTCTGTGGAGCTAAGGACTTGGGTGAAGCCTTGCGTCGTATCGCTGAAGGAGCTTCCATGATTCGGACAAAAGGAGAACCGGGTACAGGAGACATCGTTCAAGCCGTTCGTCATATGCGCATGATGAATCAGGAAATACGCCGTATTCAAAATCTACGCGAAGATGAACTTTATGTGGCTGCCAAGGACTTGCAAGTCCCTGTAGAATTGGTCCAATACGTCCATGAACACGGAAAATTACCAGTTGTCAACTTTGCAGCCGGAGGTGTGGCAACACCTGCAGATGCTGCGCTGATGATGCAATTGGGGGCAGAGGGCGTCTTTGTCGGTTCAGGTATTTTCAAGTCAGGAGATCCTGTTAAACGAGCAAGTGCTATTGTCAAAGCCGTAACCAACTACCAAAATCCTCAAATTTTGGCTCAAATCTCTGAAGACCTAGGGGAAGCCATGGTTGGTATCAATGAGAATGAAATTCAAATTCTCATGGCAGAGCGAGGAAAATAGATGAAAATCGGAATATTAGCCTTGCAAGGCGCCTTTGCAGAGCATGCAAAAGTGTTAGAAAACTTAGGTGTTGTTAGTGTTGAAATCAGAAATTTAGATGATTTTCAACAGCATCAGTGTGACTTGTCCGGTTTGATATTGCCTGGTGGGGAATCTACAACCATGGGCAAACTCTTGCGTGACCAGCAGATGTTGATTCCAATCCGAGAAGCTATTTTATCTGGACTTCCAGTTTTTGGTACTTGTGCGGGCTTGATTTTGCTGGCTAAGGAAATCACTTCTCAGGAAGAAAGTCATCTTGGAATCATGGATATAGTGGTTGAGCGCAACGCTTATGGGCGCCAACTAGGAAGCTTCTATACAGAGGCAGAATGTAAGGGAGTCGGTCAGATTCCCATGACTTTTATCCGTGGACCGATTATCAGTAGTGTTGGAGAGGGTGTAGAAATTCTAGCAACAGTTGATAATCAAATCGTTGCTGCGCAAGAACAGAATATGCTGGTAACCTCTTTTCATCCAGAATTGACAGATGATGCTCGCTTGCACCAGTACTTTATCAATATGTGTAAAGAAAAAAGTTGAGAAAAGATTCTCAACTTTTTTACATGTAATAAACAATGGCAATATATTGGAGTGCAGACGCAGCTAGGATAAAGAGATGCCAAATCATGTGGAAATAAGGTTTTTTCTTAGCGTAAAATCCAGCTCCAACTGTATAACAGAGTCCGCCAGTTACCATGAGACTCCAGAAAATTGGTGTTGTTTGACTGATAATGGCAGGAATGATAGCCAGAACCAACCAGCCCATAATCAGGTAAAGGGCAAGGCTGAATTTCTCATTGACCTTTTTAGCAAAGATTTTATAGAGGATGCCAAAGATGGTCGTTCCCCACTGAATGGCAATGATCAGATAGCCAAACCAGTTATTCATCAAAGTCAATACGACCGGCGTATATGAGCCTGCGATAGCCACGTAAATCATAGAATGGTCGATGATTCGCAAGACGTATTTGTGGGTCGAACCATAGGCCATAGAGTGGTAAATGGTTGACGAGAGGAACATGAGAAAGAGACTGATAACAAAGATTGAAACACCAAAAGATGATAAAAATCCGTGTGCTTCATAACTATAGGTGGATGAAATAGGGAGCAAGATGAGCATGATAACGGCACCCACAGCATGGGTCACGCTATTAGCAATTTCCTCTCCAAAACTGAGTTTTTTACTGAGTTTTAGACTGGTATTCATTGGATTTCCTCCTCTTCTTTGATAAGGATTAAGTCTAGAGTTTGATGATAGAGTTTAACCGTTTGGCAGCTAGTTTGGATAATAGGATTTTCTGGATCAATCCCATGGTTCATGTAGTCTACAAAAGCGTCGTAGAGCTGGTCTGAGTTCGCTTGAGTTTGTAAAGTATTAAGTGTTTGAGCGATTTCTTGGATCGAAAAGACAGACTTGAGAGTGGTGATGGCAATCAAACGAGCAATCTGTTTGCGTTGGTATTTTTTCTTGTCTGGCTTTGTCAAGTAACCATTTTTGACATAGTTATTAACCATGGATGCTGTTAGCCCCTTGTCTTTATCTGGAGAGATAGGAGCACAGACTTGATTGACATAAAGTAAAACCTGATCCAGATAGAGGTCAATGTTTGGAATGTCTTCCCATTTTGGGTAGGAAAAGTTAGAATTCATTTCCAACTCCTTTTTATCTAGTTTTAATAACTAGATTATAAAATAATAAAAAACAAAAGTCAAGTTTCAACTGCTTGTAGAAAGCTTTAAATTATGCTATGATGAGAGAAACTAGTTAGAAATGAGGGGAAGAGATGGAGATTCGTTTAGCTTTTCCAAA
Organism: Streptococcus sp. ST14; assembly: GCF_046098195.1. NCBI lineage: Bacteria > Bacillati > Bacillota > Bacilli > Lactobacillales > Streptococcaceae > Streptococcus > Streptococcus sp. ST14. The sequence goes on along the minus strand of NZ_JBJUSF010000016.1, from coordinate 11,068 downwards.
CGAAGTAGATGCGATTATGCAGGTGATGGAGGATGCCAAAAAGTGTTTAGCCAATTCTGGTAGTGACCAGTGGCAAAATGGCTATCCAAATGCCGAAATCATTATTGATGATATCATCTCTGGTCAAGCCTATGTGGCCTTAGAAGAGGGAGAACTGTTAGCCTATGCTGCTGTGACCAAGAACCCAGAGGAAGCCTATGAAGCCATTTATGAAGGAAGTTGGCAGGGGGAAGAATCAGAATATCTGGTCTTTCACCGTATCGCTGTCGCAACAGATGTCCAAGGACAAGGAGTTGCGCAGACTTTCCTAGAAGGCTTGATTGAAGGTTTTGATTACCTAGATTTTCGTTCAGATACACATGCAGAAAACAAGACCATGCAGCATATCTTTGAAAAACTTGGATTTAGTCAGGTCGGTAAGGTTCCAGTTGATGGGGAACGCTTGGCCTATCAGAAATTAAAAAAATGAAGCAGAAAAAGTACGCAAAAATGCTCTACCCGTCGCCAATTGGGACCTTATCCTTAGTTGCTGACGAGCAATATCTGTATGGAATTTGGGTACAGGACCAAACTCATTTTGAGAGGGGATTAGGAGACGAAACGATAGAAGAAGTTGCTGGCCATCCTGTATTAGAGCAAGTTATTTCCTATTTAGATACCTATTTCGAAGGCAGTGTTCAGGATCTATCTGACTTACCTTTGGCTCCCATTGGAACGGATTTTGAAAACCGGGTCTGGGCTTACTTACAGGCCATTCCTTATGGTCAAACAGTAACTTACGGACAAATAGCTCAAGACTTGCAAGTGGCTTCTGCCCAAGCGATTGGCGGAGCAGTGGGGCGTAATCCTTGGTCCATCCTCGTACCCTGTCATCGGGTGCTAGGATCAGGCAATCGCTTGACAGGCTATGCATCTGGAGTCGAAAAAAAAGCCTGGCTCTTGCAACATGAAGGTGTAGCATTTCAAGAAAATAAAAAATAGAAAGAAAAGAAGATGTTAGAATTTATCGAATACCCAAAATGTTCAACTTGTAAGAAAGCAAAAAATGAACTAGACCAACTCGGTGTGAACTATAAAGCTGTCCACATCGTAGAAGAAACACCAAGTGAAGACGTCATTTTGGACTGGTTGGAAACTTCCGGTTTTGAAGTGAAACAATTTTTCAATACTAGCGGGATTAAATACCGTGAACTGGGCTTGAAAGATAAGGTGGGAAGTTTGTCAAAACAAGAAGCAGCCAAGCTTCTAGCGAGTGATGGTATGTTATTGAAACGTCCCATTTTGGTGGAGAATGGTGCTGTTAAACAAATCGGCTATAGAAAACCCTATGAGGACTTAGGTTTGAGATAGTTTTTATTTATCTCCTTGATAGGTAAAATATATAGCCTCCCTGTTTTAAAGTGTGATAAACTAGAAGATAGACAAAGTCTGAGTAGCCCGTAGCAAATAATTTGCTTGCGAGCAGAAGTATGGTAGAATGAATCATTATCAGGAGAGGATGTTTTTATGACTGTTACAACATTTTTAGCATCAGATTGGTACCAAAGTTTGATGCAACTCATTCCGGATGGTAAGCTCTTTAGTTTGCGTTCGGTCTTTGATGGAATTCCAAGGATTGTCCAACAATTGCCTACAACCTTGATGTTGACGCTTGGAGGTGCACTCTTTGGTTTGCTGCTTGCCCTGATTTTTGCCATTGTTAAGATCAATCGTGTTAGGATTTTATATCCCTTGCAAGCCTTTTTCATCAGCTTCTTAAAAGGTACCCCAATCCTAGTTCAACTTATGTTGACCTACTACGGAATTCCTTTGGCACTGAAAGCTATCAACCAACAATGGGGAACTGGTCTCAATATCAATGCGATTCCAGCGGCATTTTTTGCGATTGTGGCCTTTGCTTTTAATGAGGCGGCTTATGCAAGTGAAACGATTCGTGCAGCTATCCTTTCTGTTAATCCAGGTGAGATTGAGGCGGCGCGTAGTCTGGGTATGACCCGTGCGCAAGTTTATCGTCGTGTCATTATTCCTAATGCAGCGGTGGTAGCTACTCCAACCTTGATTAATTCCCTCATCGGTTTGACCAAGGGAACTTCTCTAGCTTTTAGTGCGGGTGTTGTCGAAGTTTTTGCCCAGGCTCAGATTTTGGGTGGAGCCGATTATCGTTACTTTGAGCGATTCATCTCCGTAGCCCTTGTTTACTGGGTAGTCAATATCGGAATCGAAAGCCTCGGTCGCTTTATCGAGAAGAAAATGCAAATTTCAGCGCCGGATACAGTAACTACAGATGTGAAAGGAGACCTACGTTAATGATTAAGATTTCGAATTTAAGCAAATCCTTTTCAGGTCAGACTGTCTTGCATCATCTGGACTTGGATATCCAAAAGGGAGAAGTTGTAGCTTTGATTGGTTCATCTGGAGCAGGGAAATCAACTTTCTTGCGTAGCCTCAACTATCTTGAAACACCAGATAGCGGATCCATCCAGATTGACAATTTTACAGTTGATTTTTCTCAGATTAGCCAAGAGGAGATTTTGACCCTTCGTCGCAAGTTGTCCATGGTTTTCCAACAGTTCAACTTATTTGAACGCCGAACAGCCCTTGACAATGTCAAGGAAGGCTTGGTCGTTGTTAAGAAATTATCAGATGAGGAAGCAACCAAAATCGCCAAGGAAGAGTTGGCTAAGGTTGGTCTTTCTGATAAGGAGCAACATTACCCTCGCCATTTGTCAGGTGGGCAAAAGCAACGGGTTGCCCTAGCGCGTGCCCTCGCTATGAAACCAGACGTCTTGCTCTTGGACGAACCAACATCAGCTCTTGATCCAGAATTGGTCGGAGAAGTGGAAAAATCTATTGCAGATGCCGCTAAGTCTGGTCAAACCATGATCTTGGTTAGTCACGATATGTCTTTTGTAGCCCAAGTGGCAGATAAGATTTTGTTCCTAGATAAAGGGAAAATCATCGAGTCAGGCACACCGGATGACATCATCAATCATCCGAAAGAAGAACGGACAAAAGAATTCTTCGCTAGTTACAAACGGACTTATATTTGATATAATAGAAAAAGGAAAACTCAGTTAGTTGGACTAGCTGAGTTTACTCTTTAAAAAAGATAGAAACGAGAGAGATCATGCTGCTGCAACTGTTTTCTTTATATTTCGAGAGTTTGATCTTAACGACCATCCTTGTCGTGATTTTTCTGGGGATTTGGATTGGATTGAGAGCCATGTCTGGTGTGGACAAGACAGCCAAGGCTCGTCAAGCTCATCTCTATGATATGATTATGATTGGAGTTTTGGTCGTTCCGGTGTTATCCTTTGCCGTCATGAGTTTGCTCTTGGTTTTCAAGGCATAATCCTTGCGTGACTAGCAAGAATAAGTTAGAATAAAGATAGTTACAACAAGAAAGAAGGAATCGAAATGTACGATACGATTATTATCGGTGCTGGACCTGCGGGAATGACCGCTGCCTTATATGCTGCTCGAAGCAATCTGAAAGTAGGCTTGATTGAAGGTGGTCTGCCAGGCGGGCAAATGAATAACACATCTGATATCGAAAACTATCCAGGTTATGCCAATATCAGTGGACCTGAATTGGCTGAAAAGATGTTTGAACCACTTGAAAACCTTGGAGTAGAGCATCTTTATGGCTATGTTGAAAATATTGAAGACAAGGGTGACTATAAGAAGGTAATCACTGATGATCAAGTTTACGAAACCCGTACTGTCATCGTGGCAACTGGGTCAAAACACCGTCTTTTGGGAGTTCCCGGAGAAGAAGAACTGAACAGTCGTGGTGTTTCTTACTGTGCAGTCTGTGATGGAGCTTTCTTCCGTGACCAAGACTTGCTCGTAGTCGGTGGTGGAGATTCAGCGGTAGAAGAAGCCCTCTTCTTGACTCGCTTTGCCAAGACTGTTACCATTGTTCACCGTCGCGACCAACTTCGTGCCCAAAAGGTGTTGCAAGACCGTGCCTTTGCTAATGAGAAAGTCAACTTTATCTGGGACTCTGTCGTCAAGGAAATCAAAGGTGAAAACCGAGTAGAATCTGTCGTATTTGAAAATGTAAAAACAGGTCAAATAACAGAGCAAGCCTTTGGTGGTGTCTTTATCTATGTTGGTTTGGATCCCGTTAGCGATTTTGTCAAAGATTTGAATATTCAAGATCAGGCTGGCTGGATTGTGACAGATAACCACATGAAAACTGCCGTTGACGGTATCTTTGCGGTTGGAGATGTTCGCCAGAAAGACCTTCGCCAAGTAACAACAGCAGTTGGAGATGGGGCTATCGCTGGTCAAGAAGCTTACAAATTTATTACAGAACATAGTTAATACACTTCGAAAATCTCTTCAAACCACGTCAGCTTCGCCTTGCCGTAGGTATGGGTACTGACTTCGTCAGTTCTATCCACAACCTCAAAGCAGTGCTTTGAGCTGTCTTAAGCTAGCTTCCTAGTTTGCTCTTTGATTTTCATTGAGTATAATCATAAAAAAGTTTCCAATCAGATGACTGGAAACTTTTTTATAGTCTATTTCGGAAAACTTCGTACATGAGGATGGCTGCAGCAACACTGGCATTAAGACTTTGAACATGTCCATTCATCGGAATGGTAATCATTTCATCGACTTGTTTTTTAATGTTGCTAGAGATGCCTTTTCCTTCATTTCCGATGATGAGGGCGATTTTCCCTTTTGTATTCCACTTGTGGCAAGGAGTACCGTTCATATCCGTTCCAAAGGTCCAGAAACCTTCATCCTTGAGTTTATCTAGAGTTTGGCTCAGATTAGTCACACGGGCAATTGGAACGTGTTCAATAGCACCTGTGGCCGTTTTGGCAACGACAGGAGTAACTCCGACAGCACGGTGCTTGGGAATGATGACACCTGAAACGTTGGTCGCATCAGCTGTTCTCAAGATGGAACCTAGATTATGAGGGTCAGTTAACCCATCCAGAATCAATAGAAGTGGATTTTCTTCTTGGCGTGTTTTGGCAAGGATTTGGTCCAGTTCGCTATAGGCAAATTCGGATACTCGTAGAACGAAACCTTGGTGGACAGCACCTTCAGTCATCTCAGAGAGGGATTTTTTTGAAGTCCAAGAAATGGATACTTTTTTTTCTGTAGCCAGTTCCTTGACTTTCTCAACATTCTTACCTCGGAGATCTTCTTGGAGGTAAAGTTTGTTCCCTGTGTTTGCAAGGAGGGCTTCGGTAACGGCGTGGACGCCATAGACAATATCATTTGTTTTCATGCCTCTATTATAACACAAAACCCCGTCTTGCAACGGGATTTTCTTTATTCAAGAATCAGTAAACCATCTTTAACTGCAAATGGGTCTTTTTCATTGATACGATCGTAAAACATGATTCCGTTGATGTGGTCAATTTCATGCTGAACAACGATGGAGTTGTAGCCTTTGAGCTTGATACGGTGTTTTTCGCCGTCCTTGTCAAAGTAGTCAACAGTAACGCGAGCATGGCGAACAACATAGCCAGGCACGTTGCGGTCAACAGACAGGCAACCTTCTCCTTCGCCAAGAGCAGCGTCTTGAACAGAGTGAGAGACGATTTTTGGATTGTACATAATGGCTTGTAAGTCGTAGGCTTCCTGCGGAGTTTCACCTTCTTCAACAATGTTTGGTACCAAAACAGCGATAATACGTTTTGAGATATCTAATTGAGGAGCAGCAAGTCCAACACCACCTCGGAGCCCCATTTTTTCAGCCATGACAGGATCTTGGGAATGTTTGAGGAATTGCATCATCTTTTCGCCAAGAATGATTTCTTGATCAGATAGGGGGAAAGTGACTTCCTCAGCAACTGCGCGTAGAGTAGGATTCCCTTCGCGGATAATATCGTTCATATCAATTAAGTGAGCAGCTTTTGTAATACGTTCTATTGCAGACATTTTCTCTCCTTTCATTACCTCTACATTATATCACAAAATGATAAGGAATGAAAGCATTTCGGCATCTAGCTTTTATAGAAAATACCTACTAGGTTCGATTCAATTGTGAAAGAATTACTTATCTGTGATATAATAAAAAGAAAAGGCTTGCATTAGAAAGTAGGGAGAATGAAGATGCAAAGAAGACAAGATAGACATAAACGTGGACCAGTTTTTCGTTTTATGAGGGGCTTTGTAAACTTTTTTAGGAGTTATCGCAAGTGGAGTAATAAGGGATTTGTGGCGATACTCTTGCTAGCAGTTGCTTTATCAATGGGCTTGGTCTTGCTGTTTGAAAGTTTCCAAGGAATCCCCTTGACCAGTCAAAAAAAGGATGCCATTTCTAAAGAAGCAAATAAGACAAATCAAAAATCTAAAGATCAGGAAGAAGAAACAAGTGCTCGTATTATGGCCCATGGAGATTTACTTTACCATGATATTATCTATATGTCAGCTAAAAAGGAAGATGGCAGCTATGATTTTCATGAGAATTTTGAATACGTAACTCCTTGGCTTAAGCAGGCAGATTTGGCAATAGGTGATTTTGAAGGGACCATTAATAAAGATCATTATCTAGCTGGCTATCCTTTATTTAATGCTCCTGGTCAAGTAATGGATGCTATTAAAGATGCTGGGTATCATGTTTTAGATTTAGCCCATAATCATGTTTTAGATTCTCAAATTGAAGGAGTTATTTCAACGGCAGATGCAATTGAAAAGGCAGGAATGACACCTATTGGAGTTTATACGCACGAGTCACGTGATCAAGCTCCGCTCGTTATCAAGGAAGTGAACGGTATCAAGGTTGCACTTTTGGCTTATTCTTATGGATTTAATGGAATTGAGCAAAGTATTTCTCAAGAAGATTATAACCGCTATCTTTCAGACCTAAACGAAGATAAGATGAAGGCTGAAATTGAGCGTGCAGAGAAGGAAGCGGATATTACTGTTATCATGCCTCAGATGGGTGTTGAGTATCGCATAGAACCGACTGAAGAGCAAAAGGCTTTGTACCACAAGATGATTGAATGGGGAGCGGATATTATCTTTGGAGGCCATCCACACGTAGTTGAACCATCTGAGATTGTTGAAAAAGATGGAGACAAGAAACTCATTATCTATTCAATGGGGAACTTCATTTCTAACCAACGTATTGAAACAATGACTGGTGTAGACAATGCGAAGTGGACAGAGCGTGGTGTTCTTATGGATGTAACTGTCAAGAAAAACAGTGGAAAAACAACTATTGAAACAGCTAAAGCTCATCCTACTTGGGTCAATAGAACACCAAAGGGAACTTTTTCACCAGAAGGATATCCCCTATATCATTATCAAACCTATATCTTAGAAGATTTTATCGAGGGTGGCAGTCATCGTGACCAGTTAGATGAAGCAACTAAGGAGCGAATTGATACAGCCTATAAAGAAATGAACGAACATGTAGGATTGAAGTGGGATTAGTTTGAATCCAGAGGGAAGTAAATGACGATTAAAATAATTGCGACAGATATGGATGGGACCTTGCTGGATGCTAGAGGCCAGCTTGATCTTCCACGCTTGGAAAAGATTTTAGATCAGTTGGATCAAAGGGGTATTCGTTTTGTCATTGCGACTGGGAATGAAATTCATCGAATGAGGCAACTACTGGAGCACTTGGTCGATCGGGTGGTTCTGGTTGTTGCAAACGGTGCTCGTATTTTTGAAAACAATGAACTGATTCAGGCTCAGACTTGGGATGATGCCATTGTCGATAAGGCTTTGGCTCATTTTAAGGGTCGAGCGTGTCAGGATCAGTTTGTTGTAACGTCTATGAAGGGTGGTTTCGTCAAAGAAGGTACGATTTTTACAGACCTTGAAAGTTTTATGACTCCAGAAATGATTGAAAAATTCTACCAACGGATGCAATTTGTGGACGAATTAACCTCTGACCTCTTTGGTGGTGTGCTCAAGATGAGTATGGTTGTTGGTGAGGAACGTTTGAGTTCGGTCTTGGAAGAAATCAATGACCTCTTTGATGGCCGTGTTCGGGCTGTATCGAGTGGCTATGGTTGCATTGATATCCTTCAAGCTGGAATTCATAAAGCATGGGGCTTGGAAGAATTACTCAAGCGCTGGGACTTGAACTCCCAACAAATCATGGCTTTTGGTGACAGTGAAAATGATGTTGAAATGCTTGAAATGGCTGGAATTGCCTATGCGATGGAAAATGCTGATGAGAAAGCCAAAGCTGTGGCGACTGCTCTAGCACCAGCTAACAGCCAAGGAGGAGTTTACCAAGTCTTGGAAAATTGGTTAGAAAAAGGAGAATGAAGTGGCAGTACAGTTATTAGAAAATTGGTTACTGAAGGAACAAGAAAAAATCCAAACCAAGTATCGTCACTTAAATCAGGTTTCTGTTGTAGAGCCAGACATTCTTTTTATTGGGGATTCCATTGTCGAATATTATCCTCTGCAGGAACTATTTGGGACTGCAAAGACGATTGTCAATCGAGGCATTCGAGGTTATCAGACAGGGCTGTTATTAGAGAATCTGGATGCGCATCTGTACGGTGGGGCGGTAGATAAAATTGTCCTTTTAATTGGGACGAACGATATCGGAAAAGATGTGCCTGTGAATGAGGCTCTCAATAATCTCGAATCTATCATACAATCCATTGCTCGCGATTATCCACTGACAGAGATAAAATTGCTTTCCATTTTGCCAGTCAATGAGGGCGAGGAGTACAAGCAGACAGTCTATATCCGCACGAATGAAAAAATTCAGAAATGGAATCAAGCCTATAAAGAACTTTCCTCTGCCTATATGCAGGTAGAATTTGCGCCAGTTTTTGATAGTTTGACAGACCAGGCAGGCCAACTCAAAAAAGATTATACAACTGATGGGTTGCACCTTAGTGTTCCCGGTTATCAGGTTTTGACAAAATCTTTGAAAGACTATCTTTTGTAGTTAATTGCTTTCCTTTTTGCATTTTTGAGTTAGATAAGGTATAATGGTTTTATTGTCTTTTGGGGTCGTTACGGATTCGACAGGCATTATGAGGCATATTTTGCGACTCGTGTGGCGACGTAAACGCTCAGTTAAATATAACTGCAAAAAATAACACTTCTTACGCTCTAGCTGCCTAAAAACCAGCAGGCGTGACCCGATTTGGATTGCTCGTGTTCAATGACAGGTCTTATTATTAGCGAGATACGATCAAGCCTTGTCTAGCGGCTTGATAAGAGATTGATAGACTCGCGGTTTCTAGGCTTGAGTTATGTGTCGAGGGACTGTTAAACGAATACATAACCTATGGTTGTAGACAAATATGTTAGCAGATGTTTGGACGTGGGTTCGACTCCCACCGGCTCCATTATTCCTTTGCATTATTTTGCATTCCTTGGTAAAACGTTGTTAAATCAACGTTTTTTATTTTTGTCTTTGGTATTCTTTTGCAAAAAAAGAATACAACATTTTGTTGTATCCTAAATATTAAATCAAGTCCTGAATTTTCTTAAGTTTTTATCATATTTTCTGTTATAATTAAGGTGCCTTAAGAAAAATAATGAAAAAACTAAATGTTTTTCATATAGTTTTCATTGTTTTAATAGTTTAAAGTCAATCTTATTTTTCTCTAATAGAAAATAATGAAAAAGTAGGTTTAGAAAGAGGTAAGTATCTATGTCTTCTCATAAAAAAGTGTCACTCTCTGAGATTAATCAATCTATCGATACTCCAAATAACAATCATTTCTGGCAAAATTTAAATGCCTTTTTAGGTCCGGGTGCTCTTGTCGCAGTTGGTTATATGGATCCAGGAAACTGGATTACCAGTGTAGTCGGTGGTGCTTCCTATAAGTATAGTCTCTTGTTTGTTATCTTGATTTCATCTCTCATTGCCATGCAACTTCAGCAGATGGCAGGAAAGCTTGGTATTGTAACCCAGATGGACCTGGCTCAAGCAACGGCTCATCATTCACCTAAATGGCTTCGTTATAGTCTATGGGTGATTTTAGAATTAGCCTTGATGGCGACAGATCTGGCAGAAGTTCTAGGTTCAGCGATTGCTCTCAATCTTCTCTTTAAGATTCCGATTATGATAGCAATTCTCTTGACCGTGTTGGATGTTTTTCTCTTATTGCTTCTGATGAAATTTGGCTTTAAGAAGATTGAAGCTATTGTGACAACACTGATTTTAACCATTCTAGCAATTTTTACCTATCTGGTAGCTTTGTCACATCCAAGCTTCCAAGGAATCGTTGAGGGTTATCTACCGAATGCAACCTTATTTGAAAGTCCCTTGCCAGGGCATGAAAGTCAATTAACCTTGGCACTAGGGATCGTGGGAGCAACGGTTATGCCCCATAACCTCTATTTGCATTCTTCCTTGTCTCAAACTCGGAAAATCAATCACAAGGACAAGAATGATGTTCGAAAAGCCGTGCGCTTTATGACCTGGGATTCAAATCTCCAATTATCCTTGGCCTTTGTGGTTAACTCCCTTCTATTAATTCTCGGGGCGGCTCTCTTTTTCGGCCATGCATCTGAGATTTCTGCCTTCTCTCAAATGTATAATGCCTTGCAGGATTCTACTATTGCAGGAGCTATAGCTAGCTCGACCTTATCAACCTTGTTTGCCTTGGCTTTATTAGCCAGTGGTCAAAATTCGACAATTACGGGTACCTTGACTGGACAAATCGTTATGGAAGGTTTCTTGCATATGAGATTACCTCAATGGTTCATTCGTTTGGCAACTCGTCTCTTTGCCTTGTTGCCTGTCATGATTGTAGCGGTTCTGTTTGGTCATCAGGAAAAAACATTGGATCAGTTATTGGTTTATTCACAAGTCTTTCTTTCGATTGCTCTTCCATTTTCAATCTTCCCACTGATTTATCTAACTTCTAAGAAATCACTGATGGGAGAATTTACCAATGCCAAATGGAATACCATCCTTGGCTATATCGTTTCCATTATCTTAACAATTCTCAATGTGAAATTGTTATTTGATATTTTCTAAGAAATTCACCCGAGTTATAAAACAAGCATATAAGAAAAAAGATACCCAAGATTGTACTGCACCCCAAAAGTTAGACAGAAAAAATCTAACTTTTGGGGTGTTTTATTATGAAATTGAGTTATGATGATA
>NZ_JBJUSF010000015.1:0-53681 GCF_046098195.1 Streptococcus sp. ST14 | reverse complement strand
TATCATCATAACTCAATTTCATAATAAAACACCCCAAAAGTTAGATTTTTTCTGTCTAACTTTTGGGGTGCAGTACATTTAAAGCTTTTTTCTCTTTTGCTTATCTAAAAAATATTGCGATGGCTGCAATCCAGTTAAGAACAGAAACTACAAGTCCTACGATATTGAGAATTTTTTCTGTTTTATAGTCTAGTCCAGATTCTTTTTGGTATGAAAAAGCCAAGACCAATCCTATGATCCCCAAAATCAGACCCACTATTGGCGATAGCAAACCAAGGACGATAGATAAGATACCTAAAATAAGTGAAGGTTTTTTCTTTTGTTGTGAATTCATATTACAAAATCTCCTTAAATTTAATATAAATGATGATACCATAAAATGCTAGCTTTATCTATCATTCGACAGTTTTTTACAGAATCTTAGCTAGTCTTGACCTTCCCAATCCAAGAATCCAATCCATAAGAAAGGATATAAATCTCAGAGAAACCTTGTTTCTTCAAATAAAGTGCTGCATTGGTCACTCGTTGTCCGCGTTGGTTTTCGTAGAGAAGGACAGGTTTATCCTTACGAAGGGCTGCAAGGCTTGACTTCAACTGATTTGAAGGAATATTGCGAGCTCCGAGGATATGTTTTCTGTGAAATTCTGCTGGTTCACGGACATCAATCAATTGCCCTTTTCGAATCAAGGCTTCAAATTCTGCATTATCCACAATCTTAGCCGCACGACGAATACGAAGGTAGTTATAACCCATCCATGCCGCCATCGCTAGTACGATTCCCCACAAAACCCAAATTGTCATAAGTTCTTATCTCCATTTTTCTCTATGTAGTCTAATTCTATCTTGTGCTCTCTACGAAGAACAGCTTCCGCCTCTAGATAGTCTAGCTTGTCCATCAGACCTGCATCATAGATCCGAGAGAGTTCGAGCTTCATCAGTTCAATATCATACAAGCGCTTCCCCATGTAAACAATAATGCCAAACTGTTTGAGAAATTGCTGCACATCATAGAATGTTTTCATAGCTTTCATTCTAACAGATTTTAGACTTTTTTTCAATACCAGTTTGGGGCTTTCCTCTCTTCCTTTCATCTTCTTTGCTCATTCTTCACCAAGTATGGTACAATAAAAACATGAGAATTCAACAACTACACTATATTATCAAAATCGTCGAAACTGGCTCTATGAATGAGGCAGCCAAGCAACTCTTTATCACCCAACCCAGTCTCTCTAATGCTGTTCGAGACTTGGAAAATGAAATGGGCATTGAAATCTTTATCCGCAATCCCAAGGGAATTACCTTGACGCGTGATGGGATGGAGTTTCTCTCCTACGCTCGTCAAGTTGTCGAGCAAACTCAGCTTCTGGAGGAACGTTATAAAAATCCTATCGCCCACCGCGAACTTTTCAGCGTTTCCTCTCAGCACTATGCCTTTGTAGTCAATGCCTTTGTCTCTCTGCTCAAGAAAAGTGATATGGAGAAATACGAACTTTTCCTTCGTGAAACTCGGACTTGGGAGATTATCGATGACGTCAAGAACTTCCGTAGCGAGGTCGGTGTCCTCTTTTTAAACAGCTACAACCGCGATGTTTTAACGAAAATGCTAGATGACAATCACCTCTTAGCCCACCACCTCTTTACCGCTCAACCCCATATCTTTGTCAGCAAGACCAACCCTCTAGCTAAAAAAGACAAGGTCAAACTGGCTGATTTGGAAGACTTTCCTTATCTGAGTTATGACCAGGGGACGCACAACTCCTTCTACTTTTCAGAGGAGATTCTTTCACAAGAGCACCACAAGAAATCCATCGTAGTCAGTGACCGTGCCACCCTCTTTAATCTTTTGATTGGTTTGGATGGTTACACCATTGCAACAGGGATATTGAACAGCAACCTCAACGGAGACAATATCGTTTCCATTCCACTGGACATTGACGACCCGATTGAACTAGTCTATATCCAACATGAAAAAACCAGCCTGTCTAAGATGGGCGAACGCTTTATCGAATACTTACTAGAAGAAGTTCAATTCGATAATTAATAGAAAAATGAAAAAGGGAAAAAGAAAAAGTTAGGAAATAAAAAGTGAAAAAGATACTACTGACCAGTGCTTTAATCCTTTCAATCGCAGGATTAGCACCCGCATCCGTCTTAGGAGAAGAAAACACAACTCAATCCACATCTGCTGTCAAGGAAGCAATTGCCAAAGAAGAAAAGAAAGAGTCGAGTGTTGAGGAAAACTCTAAATCAGAAGTTCTTCCTAAAGTAGATGTGCAAGAAGACAAGCCCAAAAAAGAAGGATGGTACCAAGAAAATCATCACTGGCGCTTTTACCAAGATGATAAACCTGCTTTGAACTGGAAACAAATCCAAGGCAAATGGTACTACTTCGATCAAGATGGTAATCGTCTTCATTCTACTGTCTACAAAGGTTATGCCTTTGACCAAGATGGTGTCATGACAGAAAATAGCTGGACCAAACTGGACAATCAATGGTATTATGCTGATTCCTCTGGACGACTTGCTCAGAACACCTGGAAAAAAATCAATGGTTCTTGGTATTATTTTGACCAAACTGGAAGCATGCTCAGCAACACTGCCGTTGACGGCTATCTGCTCACAAAAAGCGGGGCTATGGCGGAAAAGGGCTGGACAAAATTAGATCAAATTTGGTACTATGTCGCTCCTTCTGGAAAGATCTCGCAGGATAAATGGGAGAAAATCAACGGTTCTTGGTATTACTTTGACAAAGACGGTGGAATGCTGAGTGCGACAACCTTCAAGGGCTACCTCTTCAACCAGAGCGGAGCTATGGCAGAAAACAACTGGGTCAAAATCAAGGATACTTGGTTCTATGCGAACGGGTCAGGGAGATATGTCCAAGAAAACTGGCAAAAGATTCAAGGTTCCTGGTACTCATTTGACCAGAATGGTGGGATGCTAGCAGACAAATGGAAAGAAAGCTACTACCTTAAAACCAGTGGAGCCATGGCGGAGAATGAGTGGATCTTCGATAAAGCCTACAAGAGCTGGTTCTATCTAAAAGCGGATGGTCGTTATGCAAATCAGGAGTGGATTGGAGCATACTACCTCAAGTCAGGTGGTTACATGGCAAAGAGCGAATGGATTTACGATAACTCTGACAAAGCACGCTACTACCTAGATGATAATGGACATTATGTTTCAGGAACTTACAAGATAGACGGTAAGGAACACCTGTTCCAAAAATACGGCCAATGGATTTCTGAAGTTTCAACTGAAGGTGGATTTGTAAAAGGCCAATACAGCAATACCATTTTCCTAGATCCTGGGCATGGTGGTCGAGATTCAGGTGCCTTTTACTACAATGTAGCTGAAAAAGATCTCAACATGCAGATTTACCGTAAGCTTCGTAGTAAGTTGGAAGAACTAGGTTACAAGGTCCTCACTTCTCGTGATAGTGATATTGACGTTGATTTTGTTACCGAACGTTCTCGTATGGTTAATAAAACCAACTCGGATATTTTTATCAGTATTCACTTCAACGCTACTGGTAATACCTACTCAAAAGCGAGCGGTATTCAAACCTACTCCTATAGCGATGAACCTGATTATCCAAGTAAGATTAATAAATACTGGCACAATCACCCAGATCGTATGAGTGAAAGCAAACGCCTCGCCACTGCCATCCACTCCTCTCTCCTAGCAGAAACAGGGGCCAAAGACGCTGGTCTGTTGGAGAGCAGCTATGCCGTACTACGCGAAACAGCCAAACCAGCCGTACTCCTTGAACTTGGTTATATGGATAATTTCACTGAAAGCCAACAAATCAGAGATAGTCGCTACCAAGATAAACTGGTCGCAGGCATCGTAAAAGGGATCCAAAAATATTACGCTGGTAAATAAAAATAAAGTCTCGAGAAACCTCGAGACTTTTCTATTTGTCTTCTTTTTTATCTGGAAAGAGATAGCCAATGCCTACACAAGCTAGCACTCCCGCACCAATCACCAAACCACTTGAAATTGGCAAGAGATCAAAAATAGCATTTGCAATGATAAAGGCGATAATCAAGCACATCAGACTAGCCTTGTAGTCTTTTTTCAAAAGATTTTCTAGAGTGAAATAGAGGAATAAGCCAACTGGAATCAGTGACCAGAGGTTGACATCTAAACTTGGCCATCCAACAGAACCGAAATACAAGACCAGCGCTGCAGCTACTAAAAATACAAGTCCCAATAATTTTTTCATTTTTTGTCTCCATTTTCTTTTTTATTGACTTGAGTTGTCTGATACTGACCCCTCACGTCCTTTACATGAACCATTATAGCAGAGGAATTTTTCAAGAACAAGCCCGTTTGCCTATCTGGTCAATATCTCTGTCTAAGTGGTTGAATATAAAAACGGAGAGAACAACGATTGTCCTCTCCAGATGTTATCTTTTTTTCAATCCACTACAGTTGATAAAGAGCCAAAAAATATTACTCAAATTTTTTCCAACTAAGTTTATCTGCATCTAACACTGTAGATTGATTTAAAAGATTTTGTAAACTCTCCTCGGTATATTTTTCTCCTTGCTTATCCTTTATATTAGGAGTATCTGCCTTTTTATGAGTTACTGGGTCTTCACTATTAATTGTTAAAGATAATACTTCAACAATCCTAGTTCCATCAAGTGTGAATTTGTACTGACTAAGACCATGTAGAAATGCACCCCCTGAACCATATTCCCAAAAACTACCATCTGTCATTGGATATACATGAGAACGATAGCCTCTTCCTGGGAAATTATCGACTATCTTATCACCTTCCAAAGTAAAAATACCGAAAATTTCACGTTTCCAAACTAATTTTGTATCATTAGTTGATACAGAATTTTCATTTGTTGTTCGGACTTCACTAGCTATAACCAGCTCATTTACACCATTGTGGTCAAAATCATATAAAGAATAATAAAGATCTCTAGGTTTACCGCTAGATAATATTTCACCATTGACAAATTTTGATCCTTGTATATATTGACCAGCTTTAATCGTTTTTAAATATTCATCCAATACAGGTTGATAATCTTTTTCAGTTCCTTTAATTTCTTCTTTGCTTTTTAGTCCTGATACTGTTACTTCTACAACATTTTCCTCAAATGTTTTTCCTTTTGACTTTAACTCTTTTAAATAAGAATCTTTAACCTTAAATGTTAATTTATCACCGTTCTTCAGATTTTTGGGTTTATCTGTTTGTTTGAATTCTAGAACAGAATTTGGACTATCTAAAAATTTACCATGGCCATCGACTCCTGTAAATTGAATATTTGCTTCTTTTATTAAATCTTCCGCTGAAACCTTCTCATATTCCTTTAAATTTTCAACTTTAAAAGTTTTCTTCTCAGATTTTATAGGAACATTAGGATTTGTAACTGTCACTGCAATAGTTACTTCTTCTCCATTTTTTAGTCCATTTTGCTTATCGATATCAATATGTACACTCTCAAACATTGATTTAATAAGTGGCATTTTAGAAGCATATCGAGGATCTGATTCTATTTTCTTTTGTCCATCTGGATCAGTAGCGAATAGTTTTGCTTGGTCTTTATCAACACCAGCTTTTTCTAAAATAATCTGCATCATCCAAGATTGAAATTCTGTCTCATTAGATTCCTTTAGTTCACCATCTCCATCGTAACCAGAAAATTCAACAGTTAGTACGTTGAATACACTTTTTGGTTGAGACTGAAAATAAATATAACCACCTAAAGAAAACAAAACAAGTAATAATACAATAAAAATTCCTACAGACTTCTTCCGATTAGTTGATACAAATTTCTTAATTTTTTCTAAGAAAGATTGTTTCTTTATTGATTTACTCCTATCCGCACTTAAATTTTTTAAATAAAGTGACAATTCTTCTGGTGTAGGTTTACGACCATTTTGCTCTTCAAATTGATTTATCCAATCTTTATTATTCATTCTTCTCTCCCAATTATTTTTCAATTAATGTTCTTAAACACTAATACCTAATCAAACAACCATAGATTGTCTGTTCTTAATTTCCACAAAAATTTTGTCTTGCTTAACTCATAAAACAACCTCACTAATTTTAAAATCCTAAGTTGTCAAATTAAGTTAGTTTTTTTTCTTTTCCTTAGATTCTAGAGAAGTTTTGATTGCTTCGCGTTCAGCCTGTAGTTGAGCTAAATTCTTCTCCTCTTCCTCAAGTTTACTAGTATCTGGTTTAACACGATAATAAAAATTTTCTGGTTCCGTAAACATACTAGGACTTTGTCCAGCCACAAGTCTATCTTCAGCAGTATTTGATTGATCAGTATACTGTCCAGCGGACTTGACAATGCCTCTAGGTATTGCATATAGCACAGCTCCTCCTGCCATTAAACCTTTTGGCCATATACCAAAAGAAGCTGTATCAGATTTAGGATGTTCTTGACCTTTTGGGACTTTTAATTCATAAGTAGATTCAACTTTTTGACCATCTCTATAGCCAATTGCATATATTTCACTAGACTCATTAATAGAGTCATTAATAACAAATTCTTTACCCGACGGTGTACGCCATGTACCTTTCAAACTTGATAAATCATTATTTCTTAATGCTTCAATATCCAGTTTCGGAACTGCAGTTTCTTCTTTTAACTTGTCAACTAACTTCTCTGACTCAGAGACCTTGCTATCTAAACTGGTTAGCTGTTCCTTGAGTTTTTGAATCTCCTCTTCTTTCTTCTTCTCATTCTCAGACGCTTTCGAAGTATCTATCGCTTCTTTACTTGTGTTCTCTTTTTTAGCAACTGAAGAAATGGCTTCATTTGACTCTTTCTTTGCGTTAGGTGATAATAAGAAGAGGCTTGCTAGGATTGCAACAACCAAGAGACTAATGGCAATGCCAATATAGACTTTTATTTTAAAAAACTTACCTCTAATCTTAGATGGAGAAGAGCCTCTCACTCCCTTCGAGACAGTTGTCTTAGGATCATTTGTCTCTTCATAATTTTTCTTAGTCATAGTATTTCTCCCATTTTTCACTATATTTTACCTATATCTTAAGCAAATTCACAAGATTTGTCAGTATCCATGAATGGATGGATTTTCAAAAGAAAACCAATCAACTAATCCTTAAATATTGGCATCAATAGAATCATCCATTAAACTCTATATCGAATTTATTAATATAAATTATACCATAATTTTTAAGAATTTTATATATTTTTATAGTCTAACTATGATAATGAAAAGGAGCTGCCCTTTCATATTATTCACTAATTTTATATTTATAAAAATGATTAAACAAACTTATTTACTTGTCAAATTTCAGATAGAGTAACCTTAAAATAAACACTCAAGAAGTGATTCAATCAAGAAATTATCTCACGCTTGTTAGGATTCACTTTGAGAAAATTAGCCTGTACTTCATCAAATAAATCTTGAGTTTTTACTATAATTGTAAAAGCACAATTTTGAATATATAGTTCGATACCGTATTTTATGAAGTTGGTAGAATCCAAAAAATCTTCCTATTTTCAATAAGAAGATTTTTTGTTATCTAAATGAAGTCCATTAATACATTCTAAAAGAGTATAATTATCAATGTAAACTTAAGAATTAAGTATTAAATAGTAATTGTCAGCAAATTGTTTCATCACCTCACTATCTAATCTCAGTACATAAACCATTTTTTCTATAGCTTTTGTCTTAATCTTGATTTTTTTTCTTCAATCCAAGAAAAGCTCCTACTATAAACATGATTCCGGCAGCTAATAGTGTCTGGGCTCCGCTTGCTGTTCCAGTTTTTGGCAACTCATTAGGACTGTTACTAGTTGATTTACTATTGATGTTGGTATTTTTATTAGTTAAGTTTCCTTGTTCATTTAGATAAACGTTCTTGTTAATTTCAAAGTTTTTATCATTTTCATCAGAAACAATACTGTTGACATCATTAGTTGAATCAGATTGTGTTTTTTCTTTCTTTTTCGATACATCAAAAGTAGGTTTATTTTCCTCCTCCTTTTTCTCCTCTATTTTCTTGAATACAGGTTTTATAAAGGTATCTTTTGATAGATTAAGAACATAGCCAGCGTCTTTTTTCCCTTCGAAACCAGAAATTTCCCAACCATCAAATTGGTATCCTTTTTCTAATTCACCCTTATAGACAGGTAACATAAAATCTTCTTCCGACACTATCGTTGAACTCATTTCTTTTCCATTTTGAATGGTCACAGTCACCGTATGAGGTTTTAATTCGCTTACCTCTCCCGTATCTTTGTTTAAAATGAATTCTTTTACGGTTGTATTTCTTGCAAAATCTTTTACAACAATCTTAATGTTTAGTGTCTTATCTGTTAGTTGTTTAATATCATCAAATGATTTATATTCTTTTCCATTTACATAAATATGTTTGTCTTGAATCTCACCATCGAATCCATTATTTCTTTTATCATTGATATTAAAGACTACAGATTTTCCGTCAGCATATTCGATACTAGTATTTCCTTTTGGATCAATCTTTACTTCTGGTTTAACATTATCATATAAAAATTGATAGTGTACTCCAACCGCTTTCGCATTCAAATCGCTATAGCCAGTTTGAAGATAAACATTTCCATCCATATCTGTTACCTTATCTGGAAATCCGTTTGCTTTATAGTCTTTCATTCCCCAGTCCATGATGTCGCCGTCTTTAACATTAAGCTTAATGTTAAAATCTCTAGTGTTATCAATGTGTAAATCTCCGTAGATTAAATAATTATCTACAACAGATTCATTAACTCTCAACTCCCAGTTAAAACCACCCTTATCAGAAATCTTACCTCTTAAATAAAACTCTGGATTTCGTACATAAATTTTATTAAATTTAGATGGATTAAAGTAGTTCTTGTCCATTGAAAGATTTACTGGTTTTGCATCAATAAATAACGTAGAGCCATCTTCTTTTATAGCTTCTACATTGGACTTATCCTCTCCAGTGTACTCTTTACCATCCTTACCAAATAATACAAGTTTAGAAGGATCTGCTACAAGATTTCCGTCTTTATCGATAGCTTCCCCTTTATCGTTCATTTTAAATGTAAACACTTGATACCTTACAATGTTAAAGCCGTCCAAAGCCGACATTAATACAGCTTGAGTACTTCTTCCATCTTCAACATTTCTACTGTCAGAATAAATTATTTTTTCTGAAAGGGCTCTTAGATTAGGATTGGCCTTTTGTATTTTTGCTATATCTTCCTTGCTATAGACTCCATTTCCTTCTAACATATCCGTTTTTCCAGGATTATAGGTAGTCACTTTTAGTGCATAGCCTTTTCTCAGAATGATATTATCCTTTAATAGATATTGTTGTTTTTCTGAATCAGAATAGATTTTACCAGATTCCATTTCAGTTAAATTATTTGGTTTATTCTTTGAAAGATCTCCTTCTCCTAATTCTATTATATTCCCATAACTTGATGCATAGGGATATTCTGTTTTAGTTTCCTTATTTTTTTCAGGCATTCTAATTTTAGTTTTAGCTTTTGTTTCACCCTTATCTTTTACAAGGATATTCATATCTCCTGAAAAAGCTAATCCATCCACAATATCATTAATATTAGCGTATAAATCAAATGTCATCGTTTTTGAGTGGGAATCATACTTGGTCGTTTTGATTTCTATCGATTTATAGTTATTACCATAATATACCTTGGCATTTTTAGAAACATTACTTATCTTTCCAAGAATTTCAAAGTGTCCATCTTTAGACGGGCTTAGAACACCATAAATTTTTGATTTGATTTCGTCAAGTTTTTCAGTTTCATATTCTAAGGCGCTACCATCGTCATAAGCAATGATATTTCCCTTATCATCGTATTTATAATCGTATTCTTCTGTCCTCTTACCAGTTTCACTTGTAAAGTCATCAACTTCTCTAAATTTCTTTTTAATGAGTTTCTTCAAGTCTTTACTTTCAAACTCTCTAATTGTTGAAATCGTTTTATGAATAGTCAAGCTAGATTTTTCTTCGATAGATTCTTCTTTTTCTTGATGATGTTCTACCTCAGCTGTCTCTTTGTTTAGGCTATCATCTTTAACACTTTTTAAATTCTTAAATTTAGATTCAGGAATTTCTCCAAGCTTTTGATATTTAGATGAATCTTGATCAGGATCTACTAGATAATAGGAAATCATCCCCTTTTCATCAGCATGATCAGCAAATTTAATTCTATGAATCTTTGTGAAATTGCTAGAGCCATCTAATGCAATGACTTCAATGATTTTTCCTCTTAAATCTCCTGCACCATTAATTTCATAAATGGTATTTCCGTCTTTGTCAAGTTTCCTATTTCTTCCTTGACCCTCACCTGCGTAAGTTACTTCAAGATTTTTCTCAACCTCTCCATCTTCATTAACAAGAGCGGCGCCAGCATACCAAACTTCGTTCGCAATCTCGTCAAATTTTTCAGGATGTTCTTTTTGATCTCTCGCAAATAGCGTTTCATTCTTATACTGATCTTTTACCTTATGATAAGTATCCTTTGTAATCAGCTTAATTTTTTCAGGATTTGAAAAATCAACCGAAACAATCTTAGGGGCGGTGTTATCAATTTTTACAGGAATATAGGAAACCTGCCATGGGTAATCTTTAGTTAATCTATATTTAAATTTATAGAAATATTGACCTTCCGCAATCGGTTCAAATTGACCTCTTATCTTAGTAGCAGGATCTTGATTATCCTTACTTTCTGGTGCATTTTCTTCTCTACCTCTAGGATTATAGATGAGTCCATCCCACTTCAAGTCACCCCAAACTTTTAGTTTAGATGATTTGATTCCCTTTGCATCATTGCTTTTAGAATTTAAAATTCCTCTAATAAAGTGTTCTCTCGAAATGACTTTTAAGTCTCTTTGATTTTCTCCCTCTTTATTTGTATTTACTATTGAAATCAATCCTTCTTCTGCACTTCTTAATACAAGTGGAGAAGGTGTTAATCCTCTTTCAAGTTGAGCATCTTGAGGATTTCCATTTGAATCTAAAGGATAAATGTTAGCAATCTTAGAACCACTTGATGATGGAGCGTTGATCCCTTGGTTATTGAAAGCAAATAATTCTGGATTTTGATCCAGGGATGTTGTATTTTTATCTTTTCTATTTTGTATAACTCCTGCTGGATTAAATTTATCTATACCATGTTCTCCACCAATTCCCTTATTTAAGGTTCCTGGAATTTTCGGTTTACCATCATCATCATAACCTCCCAGTGTTTTTGATCTTGACCCTTCTTCCCAAGCCCATTTATCAAGGATTGGTTCGTGGTTCCAATTCCCAGCAAATCCCATTAGAGGCATCGACAAAGAAGGTTGGAAGTTTATTTTCTTCCCGTTGGAGTTTAGAGCTTCCATTTCCTCCACTGACTCAAAATGAATAAATGATTCTACAAATTTATTTTTGTTTTTGGCCTCTCCAACATTTATAACCGCATTCAAATCAAAGCTAGAATTTGCGCCTATAGTGAAAGTATCATGCTCAAATGTGATATTTGCTCCTTTGACTTTTTCTGGGTGAATTTCTGGAACAATTTGCTTACCATCTGGAGATTTTTCATCTTTATATGTTTCATCAAGTTTTAATCTGTCAGTTAGAGAATCTGTAGTTATCGCTGATGCTGAAACTTTAAAAGTCAAAGGTCTGTTTGATGTATTGTGAAGCTTGATTGTAAAGTATTTTTTATCACCTTTTATTTCTTTAAGAGAAATGGAACCATATGAGTTTACCAAACCTTTAGAATCAGTGTTTTTGAAAGTTGCTACAACTTCATTTCTCAAAGCATTGGCCACATTAATTAGGCCTGCTCCCTGTTGTCTAGGTGATGCAAAGTATTGACTTTTTTCTTTCCAAGAAGTTGCATCCATCATCGGTCTTGCAGTATTTTGTAGGGCAATTTTTGTAAGACTTGTAAGATCTATTTTGTCATCTCCCTTAAGATTTTTCAATACAGGTCTTTCAAGCATTTCCTTTAATTTCGGTCTAATCAAAACAGTAGAAGCTGCCACGATTGGAGTCGCCATACTAGTTCCTGACATATAGCCATAAGTTGATTTGCCATTAATAACATTAAGCGTGGATTTAATATTTTTACCAGGTGCTGAAACATCGGGTTTTAAAAGTAAATCTATTCTTGGCCCCCAAGATGTAGATCCTGCTGGAACGATGATATCTTCTTTATAGAGTTCTTTGTCTGTGTCAGGTGCAAACTTAAAGTCAATCTCTTTTTCGTCACCTACATTCGGTTTGTTGGAATTAAAACTTTCCATATCAATTGGATAGTATTGCTCCAATTTATCTTTAAAATCTTCTTTATTATTTCTTTTGACTTCAGTTTTTTTATCAGGATTAATCATGTTCCATAGCTTTACACCATCATCTCCTGAAATTGAAAACACTTGACTTTTAGTACCTTCATCCGCTTCATATCCCATAGCTGGAAGCTCTGTCCAATTATCTCTATTGTAGTAATTTACAGTATTTACAACCATAATGGCGCGTGCACCCTTATCCATAGCTTTTTTAAAAGCATTTTTTAAATCCTTTGTATAAATTCTATCCATTACTGCAATTTTGCCCCTAAGATCCAAACCTATCAAATCTTGGTCTTGCCCCTTGCCTATATATACAAATTTTAATTTACTAGGAGCTTTTGTTCCATCTTCATTTGTTGTGATTTTATTCTTATCGAAAAAGGCCCCTATATTTCTGTATTTAAAACTTTCTCCACCTATGTTAACTTTATCAAACTCAACTGTTTGATTTTTAGCAGAAGCGACCGCTATCGCATCTTCATGTGCTGCAGTTCGTGTTACATTTCCAGTGTCGGTCATTTTCAGATGATTATTTGCTACTAAATCCCATGAAGAACTTGAAGCAGAAGTCGCATAGTTACCCGTAGCGACAACCATTGGAATGCCTGCTTTTCTTAATGCCCGAATAGCTTGCCAATATTTCTCACCTACAAGACCTGTTCCTGTAAAACCAGATGATACCGAAACAACATCAACGTTGTGTTTGATAGAATCTTCAATAGCATGAAACATTGTTTCATCACCCGCAAACCCAGATCCTGCGTCAGAATACATTTTGTAAGAGAAAATTTGTGCATTAGGTGCAATTCCATCTATGCCGTTAAAGTTTTTGATGTCTTGTTCAGTATCATTTCCAGCAAGAATCCCTGCAATATGCATCCCATGTGGGTCAAAATAATCCCTTCCATCATCATATTTTTCTACAGTGATTTTGCCACCATTATAATAATTGAACGCATGAGGGATTTTATCACTCAACCAATAATTTTTATCAGTGCCTTTTAAGTCTTCTTTTTTAAATCTCATTGAGGCTTTGGCATCATCATCGATTCTCATAGCCTTATGTCTATAATCTGTTCCAGTATCGATATTTGAAATGACCATACCTCTACCATCAAAATTTTTCCCAAACGGAGCATTGATAGACTTTAGGTAATCAATAGCTTCCTCAACTCCAATTTCCTTTCTGGCATGATTCATCATGGGTTGGACTTTTTGTGCCCTTTCAACCGATGAAATACCTTCTATTTGTTTAATTTTGTCCAAGTTATCTGGAGTTGTTTCAATGGCAGCGCCATTAAAAATCGTATTATAGGTATATAAAACTTTTGTATCCTCAAGATTGGATAGTTCCTTAATTACTTTTTCTCCAGATTCTTTATCTTTAAATTCAGCAATATAGACAAGTTTATCTTCTTTTTTAGGATTTTCTGTATCTTTATTTACAAATGAGTTCGCATCATCTCCTTTGGATTGATTGGAGTCTTCTTTGATACTTGCTCCTTCGTTACTAGTTTTTTTGTCTATCTCAGAATTTTTACTAACAACTTCTTTTTCCTCAATAACTGTTGTCTTCTTCTCCTCAGTATCCTTTGAAGTTTCTATAACATTATGAAGTTCTTCAGATTGTTCATTGTTTTTTGTTTCTTTATCTGCTACTACTTTTTCTTTATCAGAAATTCTTAAAGCATCTTCAGAACTAGTTGTATCTGCTAAAATCACCTCATTGGGGGCATATGCTGCTAAAATAACTGCAGCAGTAGTTAATGACAATACCGTACTTTTTTTCATTATAATTCCTTCATTTTTTATTTTAAACCCAATAGATAGAAAACTTTAACCTTGCTAGCCTTTGTTATAAAAAGTTTTATGACGTATCATCTAGTGGGGTAGAGTAGTACATTTATATATAATTGTTAGCTCTCTGAAAAATAGTATACCAATTAAAAAAATTTAAGTCAAGAAAAATTAACCCGGGTTAATTTTTTTTTTAATACATGTTAACAAATAGTCTAGTCAATAAATATTATAGTTAACTGGCTACAATATAAACTCATTCCTACCATCAAAAATATTATCAATTAACTGGAATAACTACCAAAATTACAAAAATGGGGTATGGATACAATTTATGCATCAATAAATATATAAAAACAACCGCTATAATTTTCGGCTCTATAATATTTGTAGTGGGTAAATCCCTTATAGATATTATGGAGCCTATTTTGTTGTAGAAAAAAAGTCCCATAAGATCTATAATAAAAAGCGATCAAACAACTCATTAGAAAGATTCATATGGAACAATTACATTTTATCACAAAACTACTCGATATCAAAGACCCTAATATCAAATTTATGGATATCATCAATAGGAATACTCACAAAGAAATCATCGCTAAACTAGATTATGAGGCACCATCTTGCCCTGATTGCGGAAGTCAAATGAAGAAATATGACTTCCAAAAACCGTCGAAAATTCCTTACCTCGAAACGACTGGTATGCCTACTAGAATTCTCCTTAGAAAGCGTCGTTTTAAGTGCTACCAGTGCTCGAAAATAGCGGTCGCTGAGACTCCTCTAGTAAAGAAAAATCATCAAATCCCTCGTATCATCAACCAAAAAATTGCTCATAAGCTGATTGAAAAGACTTCTATGACCGATATTGCACATCAGCTTTCCATTTCAACTTCAACTGTCATTCGAAAACTCAATGACTTCCGTTTTAAGCATGATTTTTCTCATCTTCCTGAGATTATGTCCTGGGACGAGTATGCCTTTACAAAGGGAAAAATGAGTTTCATTGCACAAGACTTTGATAATCTCAACATTATCACCGTTCTTGAAGGTAGAACACAAGCTATCATCCGAAATCACTTTCTGCGCTACGATAGAGTCGTTCGTTGTCAGGTGAAAATCATTACTATGGATATGTTTAGTCCTTATTATGCCTTGGCTAAACAGCTTTTTCCATGTGCTAAAATCGTTCTAGATCGATTTCACATTGTACAACACTTAAGCCGTGCTATGAGTCGTGTTCGTGTCCAAATCATGAATCAATTTGAGCGAAAATCTCATGAATACAAGGCTATCAAACGCTACTGGAAGCTCATCCAGCAGGATAGTCGTAAACTGAGTGATAAACGTTTTTATCGCCCTACTTTTCGTATGCACTTAACGAATAAAGAGATTCTAGACAAGCTTTTGAGCTATTCAGAAGAGTTGAAACACCACTACCATCTCTATCAACTCTTACTTTTTCACTTTCAGAACAAGGAGCCAGACAAATTCTTCGGACTTATTGAGGACAATCTTAGGCAGGTTCATCCTCTTTTTCAGACTGTCTTTAAAACCTTCCTAAAGGACAAAGAAAAGATTGTCAACGCCCTTCAACTACCCTACTCCAACGCCAAATTAGAAGCAACAAATAATCTCATTAAACTCATCAAACGCAATGCCTTTGGATTTCGGAACTTTGAAAACTTCAAAAAACGGATTTTTATCGCTCTGAATATCAAAAAAGAAAGGACGAATTTCGTCCTTTCTAGATCTTAGCTTTTCATCAACCCACTACAGTTGACAAAGAGCCTAATTTTCAACGGTTGTTTGTAACATATTTAATTTTTAACTCTCATTCTATTTTATCTCTTACGAACCCGCACTTTCGTAGGCATCCAAGCCCTTGTCCCATAGTTTCAAAGAAATGACAAAGAAGACAAGGGAAATCAAAATCAACCCACCAATGTTAAAGAGCCCGTCTTTGTCCTGCAAGAAATAGCTGGCAGGATAGTAGGCCGTAAAGGCGAAAGGCACGATAAAGCTAATCAACCAACGAAGGAGCGAATTGTAAATGGAAATCGGGTACTTGGCAAAGTCATTAAACATATAGAAAATGTAAATCATGGCACCTGACTGCTTGGTCCAAAAAGCGATACTGGCAGTCGCGATTTTCAAGGAAGTATAGATCAAGGTCGCAAAAGGAATGCAAACTAAGAAAATCAGGAATTTTGGAAGAGTCCAAGCAATGCTAATCACTGTTGTTCCCAGTAGGATACCACCGACCAAGAGTTCGCCCAAGGCATCAATCTGAAAGGTCTCAACGAGGATATGGAAGAGCGGATTGATAGGACGCGTCAGGTACTTGTCAAACTCTCCTTTTCGCACCAAACGTTGCCCCAGAGCCCAGAGATTGTCAAAAAAGAGATGGTCCAAACCCTTGGGAATCAAGGAGAAACCATAAATAAATGCAATTTCTTGAAAGGTCCAACCTTCTAGGGATGGAATATGTTGAAAGATGACATTGAGAAACAAGAGGTTCAGGCCTTGAGTCAGAAAAACTCCCAAGACACCAACCACAAAATCGACCTTGTATTCCATGATTTGCTTGATGTATTGTCTGATAAAAATCAGATGCATACGCTGATATTTTTTCATACTAACCTCCTTGAATGGTGATAAAGGACTGGACTCGTTTCCAAATCAACTGAGACAAGCCCACCATCACTAAGAGCCAGAAGAACTGCAAAGCGAGCGCCTGAAGAATCTGACTGGCATCGTATTTCCCAACAATGATCATGACTGGGGTGTAGATCAAGGATGAAAAAGGCAAGAAGGACAGAATATCTGAAACGATTTTAGGAAAGAAAGCCAAGGGAATCAAACTTCCAGACATAAAGGCAACTATGGAGGTCTTGAGTAGATTGGAACCCCATAGATTTTTAAATACAAAGGCTGAAAAACCAAAACAGATATTAAAGAAAAAATTAATCAGGTAGGCTAGGGTTAAGCTAAAGAGATAAATAACAGTTAAGCCCAGCACTTCTACAATCCCTTGCCCCGATAAGACTTTCATCAAAACAATCACACTTAAAAATGGCAGTCCAACAGAGATAAAAATCAACCACTTGGATCCAAGCTCGGTAAAGAGGTAAGAAGCCGCAAAATGCACTGGTCGCAACAAGCGCATGATAATGGAACCATCCTTGACCTCCTCCCCAATCATAAAGGACGAATCCGACCTGGTCAGAAGATTAGTCACAAAACTCATGATGATGTAGAGGGTGATATCTGCCATACTAAAGCCTTGAATCAAGGACTCCTGCGAGGAATCAAAGACCGCCTTCCAGAGATAGAAGGCGACAAAAGCCCCCATAACATCACCAATCCGATAGAGAATAAAGTTGACTCGATAGGTAATCAACTCCTGAACACCTGCATTGATAAAGGGTTTATAACGTCTCCACAATTTGACCATCTTAGAGCTCCTTTCGATAGAAGCGACGGATAATATCCTCAATATCCGTATCTACCATCTTCAAATCGCGGATTTCAAAATCAGACAGGGTTTGCTTGATAATATCAGCCGACTGGTAGCGGGAACTATCGAATTCAATATTGAGACTGTTTCCTTGTCTATCAATGGTCATATCCGAAAAATCTTCATAGTGAGAGACGAGGTGACTTTGACCTGGTACCAGTTCAAAGGAAAGTGTCTTCATCTTGCCAAAGGTCTCCTTGAGCTGACTCACCGTTCCATCAAAAATCTCCTGTCCCTTGTCAATCATGAAAATCCGATCACAGAGCTGCTCAATATCACTCAGGTCATGAGTGGTTAAGAGAATGGTAGTCTCTTCTTCCTGATTAATTTGAGTAATGGCCCGACGAATATTGTCCTTGACCGAAACATCCAAACCAATGGTCGGCTCATCTAAAAAGAGAACCTTAGGATTGTGGAGCAAGGAAGCCGCAATATCTGCCCGCATCCGTTGACCAAGTGAAAGAGTCCGCACAGGGTCCTTGATAAATTCCTTCAAATCCAAGACTTCATTCAAAAAGTCCATGCGCTTATGGAAGAGCGAGTCTGGCACATCGTAAATCTCTTTTAAGACCGTGTAGGTCTCTTGCAGAGCCAAATCCCACCATAGCTGAGTACGTTGACCAAAGACCACCCCAATATCCTTGACATAGTCTTGACGATTGTCCTGCGGAATCTTGCCGTTAATCCGACAAAAACCAGATGTCGGTTTCAAAATCCCTGTCAGCATTTTGATGGTTGTCGACTTCCCAGCACCATTTGCGCCGATAAACCCTAGAATCTGCCCCTTGGGAACCTCAAAGGTCAAATCCTTGACCGCTTCAAAGGTCTGCTTTTCAGGATGAATAAAGGAGCGCAAAGCTCCCTTCAAACCTGGTTCCTTTACTGTCTTCACAAATTTTTCTGAAGATGTTCCACTTCTATCATTGCCATAAATCTCTCCCTATCGCAAGGAATAGCAACATTGTATTTTTGACTACAAATATCTAAATCCTTACTTTCTACACCTTCTCAATATTATTACAGAAGGCTTTATACCAACCTATTATACTCCAATAAAAAATAGAATGCAAGCGTTTGCCTACAGATTATGAAATTAGAGATTTCACTCTTAAAATAATACTTTTAATCAAAAATTCTGGTTTAATCGTTTCCTTATAATACAAAGAAAACCTGCCCAGAAGGGCAGGTTTGTATTAAAAATGATTTTACCTCAAATTTTCAATTTAATCAATACATTCTCCATTTTCATTAACTCTATACCCGTCTATTGTAGTGCTAACTGCGAGTTCTCCTGAAGAATATAAATAATACCATTTTTCGCCAATTTGGAACCAACCAGTTACCATTGATCCGTCTTCATTTAAATAATACCATTTCCCTGAATCTTGAATCCAACCTGTCGCCATAGATCCATTATCTTTCAAGTAATACCAGACATCATTATACTTAAACCAACCTGTTACAAGGACTCCATCATCACTTAGATAGTACCAATGTTCATTATCTTGAATCCACCCCCTTGCTAAAGAGCTGCTATTATTTAGATAGTACCAAGCACCATCATTTTGTTTCCATCCTGATTCCGATGAGTCTTGAACATCATTTATTACTTGAACAGCCTCAATAATTTCCTTCAATTCAACTCGTTTTCTATCTTTTATGACAGATTTAATTTTTTCCTCAACAAATTCTTTAGCAAAATTTCGACTGTTCTCTTTTTTCTGGAACATATTTTTTAATAAACCTTCTAAATGTTCATTAAAGACAGCTTCTTGTATTTTATTAAATTCTTCCTGAGATAAAGAAATTACCATCACAAGATCAATAAATTCTTCTTTTAATTGAGCAAACATTTCCACGCGATCATCTTCTATAAATTGATCAGCAATTAATTTTACACCAAAACCTCCTGCAATACCACCAATAATTGCTCCTGCAGCTACTCCAAAAGGTCCAGCAATTGCACCACCAACTGCACCTGCACCTGCACCTGCAAGCATTCCACCTCCAGCAACTGCTACATTTTTTAATAGCTGTTGTGAAGAAATTCTTCCTAATAGGGCATCAAAGATATCTGGTGTGATAATAACTGCAAACGATATCACCGGTGCAGCTCGTCTTGCAACCACTTCAGCTGTAATTTTTTTTCCAAAAAAATCATTAATTTGTTTTGTAAATATTTTTGCGAATTGCTGTGACGCAACATAGATACTAGTTCCCATAGCTAGGGTTCGTAGTCCTGCTTTACCAGCCATTAGAGCTGCATCTTTGGTTTCTGCACCCGACCATTTAGCCTGAGAAAAGACAATAACAAAGCTTATACCTACACCTGGTAATGAATTAATAGCTCCATCAATTGCATCAAATTTAATTGATGTTAAATTTCCTCCTTGAGCTATCAATCTTGACTCTCTATAGGTAATATGTCCCTTTCTGATATAATTTTTCGCTTCTTCTGGGTTATTAACTCCCTCAACTTTTCCTTGTCTAATTTTTTCTCCAAATAACTCTACTGCTTTATCATATTGATCTTTTGGAACTTCTAATTGCATTCCTTTGTATTTGTACATTCCACTTTCAGAATCGAAAGCTGAGTTAACTGTTCCAGTTGCTCTTGCATAATATTTGGTCTGAATCTTTTGATTTCCGACTTGCCGATCTGCACCGTTTTTTGCATTGTTTTGACCAATTTGTTTGACATCTTGAAAAGGATATTTAATCCTATCAATTACATTATTAGCATATTCGGCAGCATGACCATGCCCAGATGGAGCACTAACCATTGCATTTATTTGAGCTTTATGCAATCTATCACCAACACTTAATAAAATCCAGGAAATAATTCCTATTTCACTTCCTCTTCTAAAGGTAGTTGAATTAACATTCTTTTTACCAATTTTTAATAACTGTGTATTTAAATTTTCAACTTGTACATCATTTGTATAACCAGAAGCAATCAATTCATTCAATTCTCTAACAACATAGTTCAAACTATTCGAGACATTCAAACGTTTAATAATCCCATATGGGTAGTAAAATGCTAACTGATCATTATCATCTACCTCTACTTTCCATAAATTGGAAAATGGGAAAAATTGTACGTTACACCTTTCTTGATCTTTGATTTGCATTTTTTCGAAAATTCCATACTGGGTTAAGAGTAAACCATATTCTGTGAAATCTTCTTCCTTTAAACTTCTAACCGGAGAATAACCAAAATATTCAAATTCAGTATTAGAGAATTCATTATAAAATTCTTGTTCTGACTCAATAAACCACTTAGCCCGTCCATAAGGTACTGACTCACCATAATAATCAAATCCATTCTGTGCAATAGACCTAAATACTCGTCTAACACTATCCTCACTGTGAGTATGAACCTCTTTAATTTTTCTTTTCCAAAAAAAATACTGAAAAAAACTGATTATATTTTCTTTCATACTTGATAATAACCTCTCCACTATTACTAACCATTTTTTAAAATCATTGGCTCCCTTAACTTCTAGTATAGAGTTAAATTAATGATATTGAATAATACTTCAGAAATTGTCTATAAACTCCCTGACGCTTACAAATTAGTTAATTCAATTATAGCAAAAGGATAATATAAAATCTATACCAAATATAATAACTTTAGTTCGTGTAAAGAATGGAAATATAGAGTAAGTTTCTATCAAATTAAGATTTTTTAATGTTATCCACACCAAAAAACCCACCCAATGGGCAGGTTCTTTCTGTAATGTTCAGCTAGATTACGCTTTACCTTCTGAACCGAATACGTCGATACGTTCTTCAACTGATGCTTGGATAGCTTTTACACCGTCAGCCAAGAATTTACGTGGGTCGAAGAGTTTTTTCTTGTCGTATTCTGCTTCGTTTGCTTCGTAGTCACGAGCAAATTTACGAGTTGCGTTAGCGAATGCGATTTGGCATTCAGTGTTAACGTTAACTTTCGCAACACCAAGTTTGATAGCTGCTTGGATTTGGTCATCAGGAATACCTGAACCACCGTGCAATACGATTGGGAAGCCTGGAAGAGCTTCTGTCAATTTCTTCAAGTGGTCAAGGTCAAGACCTTCCCAGTTTGCTGGGTAAGGACCGTGGATGTTACCGATACCAGCTGCCAAGAAGTCAATACCAGTTGCAACCATTGCTTTAGCGTCTTCGATTGGAGCCAATTCACCTTTACCGATGATACCGTCTTCTTCACCACCGATTGTACCAACTTCAGCTTCTACTGAGATACCTTTAGCGTGTGCTTTTTCAACAACGTCTTTAGCCAATTTAAGGTTTTCTTCAACTGGAAGGTGTGAACCGTCAAACATGATTGAAGTGTAACCAACTTCGATACACTCAAGTGCATCTTCGTAGTGACCGTGGTCAAGGTGGATAGCTACTGGTACAGTGATACCCATTGACTCAACAAGGTTAGCGATCAAGTTGCGAGCAACTTTGTAACCACCCATGTATTTCGCAGCACCCATTGAAGTTTGGATCAAAACTGGAGCTTTTTTAGCTTCTGCTGCGCGCAAGATAGCTTGAGTCCACTCAAGGTTGTTTGTGTTAAATCCACCAACTGCATAACCGTTGTCACGAGCTGCTTGGACAAATTTTTCTGCTGAAACGATTGCCATTTGTCAGGCCTCCTATATATTTTTTGGGACATCCCATTTACATTGTTCATTTTATCACTTTTTGATAAAAAAAGCTAGTTTTTCCCATACTTTAGATTGAATTTCTTACAATCCAATCAATGTAACCCCTTTCTTCTCCTTAGTCCTGAGTGACTTTGGGATAACGTATGAAGAAGGTCAATCGAGCATCCTGGATCTCAAAATGATAAGGTAATTTCTCGTGTTCTAACATACTTTTGACCACAAAGATCCCCATCCCCGAACCCTTGGCCTTGCGACTAGCATTGTCAGAAAAAGACTGTGCCAGCTTTTCTTGTTCTTCAGGACTACAGCTATTCTCGATATAGAGCTCCCCTTCTCTCTCGCCGATACGGACCAAGCCACCTGGAGTGGAGTGCTTGATAGCATTACTGATGAGATTCGATAGGATTAGTTTCATTACAGATGGGTTTATGTAAGCCTGCTGATGGGTTAGGCTAATGTCCACCTGAAGTTCTCTCTCCTTGGCGAGCAAAGCATAATCCTTGACCAGACTTTGCGTCATCTGAAAGAGATCAACCTCTTCTTTCTCGTCTCGCAATTCCTGAACAGAAGAAAGAGACAATATCTGGAGAACGTGGTGACTGAGGTCATCCACAATCCCCAAGGCAACTCCAAGATAGTGGTCTCTATCCTTATAACGACCGACATTTTCTTTCATATTTTCGATTAGGATTTTCAAGCTAGCTAGTGGAGTTTTCAATTCATGAGAAGCCCCTCGTAGGAACTCAACCTTCATCTTCTCCAGCTGGAGAATAGCTTCATTCTTGTCATGCAAGTCCGCAATGACAGTCAAGAGATGCTGGTAAAGGCTATTGATTTGTTCCTTGAGATCACCTATCTCATCCTTAGAATCCACGCGCAATCGCACTTGGGCATCCAAATCCATCATCCGACGGGTCACCCGCTTGATTTCCAAAATCGGGGCAACAATGGTCCGAGCATAGATGTATGCTACCAAAAGGGAAATCAGAAAGGATGCCAACAAAGTATAGGGAAGAAATTGGAGACTGATCTGCTCTGCTTCCTTTTGCAAATCCATGGACGCTAAAAACTGGAGAGTCATGGTGCTACCATCTTGCGTTTTCACCTCACGCTCCTCGATAAAGAGAGAAGTGGTCTGGCGATCCGTGTCCAGAGGAAGGTTGTCCTTGATTTCTAACTTGTCTTCGGTCATTTCTCCCTTGACAGCTCCTTTGATATCACTGCTCTGGGAATACAAATCCAACACTTGCTCGATACTTTGCCTATCCTTTCCTTCTAGGGACTGGGCAATAGCTGTCGCTTTCTGGCCAATGGTTTCCTGACGATGGCTCAGATAAGTCGAAGGAAAGAGAAAATAAATGGCTAAATGAAGACAAATAACCAGAACACTAAAAATCGAGAAGGTATAGATAAAAATCTTTGTAAATAAACCTGTTCGTTTCATTTTCGCTCCAATTTATAACCAACATTGCGCACAGTGAGGATGCAATCCAAGTCTAGCTTTTTCCGCAGTTCTTTGATATAGACATCAATGACACGGTCAAAGGGAACCTCATCTGTCGCCTTCCAGACCGCATCAATTATCTGAGAACGAGTCAAGGCCCGGCCTTCATTTTTCGCCAGATAGTCCAGAATTTCCAACTCTTTGGCATTAATGGCCACTTCTTGACCTGCGAGGCTTGCACTGTAACTCTCAAAGTCCACCTTGGTATCCTTATAAGAGAAGACTCGTCCTGTATCGTAGTAGCGCTTGAAAATCGCGTCCACCCTTACTTTTAAAAGGGAGAGAGAAAAGGGCTTTTCCAGATAACCGTCTGCTAGAGAAGCGAAGGCGCTCATCTTGTATTCCTCATCCTGAAAGGCGGTCAGCATCAAGACAGGAACCTGGCTGCTTTTACGAATCTCCGCTAGGACTTCTAGGCCATTAAGCTTGGGCATCTGGATATCCAGTAGTACAAGAGCAACTTCATAGCTGGAAAATTTTTCCAGAGCTTCCTGTCCATCTGCTGCCTCAATGGTTTCATAACCACAATCCGTCAAATAGTCACTGATCCCCTCACGGATCATCTCTTCATCTTCTACAATTAAAATTTTCATACTTTAACTGCTCTCTATTTTTTATTTTTCTTAGAATAAATACCTACTCTATTTTCTATTATAGTCTCTTGCTGGCCTTTTGTCTGTAAGTAACTGATCACTAGATAAAACGTTGTGAAATTCCTTTCTCATAAATTCCATAGCTTTAGTATATTATATTTAAGCAATAAAGTACAAAGAAAACAACTGAAAGCAATGATTTTCACCACTGCTTTCGGATTTATTTTGAATTGTTAAATAGCCATTCCTATCCACTATTCTTGAATAGAAACACAAGATGCAATCTTTATTCCAGACTCATTTTTTCAAATTTATTCACCATCCAGCAAGAGCTCTTTTGGCTGTTTTCTAAGGAGATTGCTTGAAGCAAGCGCCATAACGAGAACCACTAGAACCAAGGCAAGGACAAAAATGATGATAAAGTCTGATGTCTGAATGGAAATGTCTAGGCTCGACAAGGTCTTGCTAAAGCCATCTACTTCTGCACCACCACCAAGGTTAGAGGCTTGAGCCGCCTTACTAGCCTGTTTGGCAACACCTGAAGTCACATTGGCAAGGACAGTGTTTCCAATTGCACGGGCAGTGTAATTAGCTAGGAAGTAAGCAGAAACTAGAGCAGGGATAGCAATCAAGATAGATTCGGTGATGAATTGACCCAAGATACTTGCCTGCTTGAGGCCGATAGAGAGGAGAATTCCCACTTCCTTGCGACGGGCGTTGATCCAAAGGCTGAGCAAGAGGGCAAGGAGGAGAACTGAGAAGCTCAAGCTACCCCAGAAGAGGAGGTTGGCCATCTTGTACATACCAGATATAGATTGCTCAAGAGCTGGGTAGTTAGAGGAGCTCTTGACGAGTGTGTAGCTCTTCCAGTTGATACCACTGATGCCATTCAACTCTTTCATAACATCATCCAAGTTCTTGTCTGCTGTTACAAAGAAGGTTGCGTCCCCATAAATGGCTGTGTCTTCTGTGTATCCATAAAGTTTTGCAGCAGTGTGAATGTCTGTAATAGCTGTGTTTTCGTAAAGTTCTTGTGAGTAGGTTACTGCTGACTTATTATGACCATCAAAGAGTCCCTTGATTGTCACTTCAACTGTTTCCTTGGCTCCTTTTTCATTATCTGCATCGTAGATATTAGAGTCCAGTTTAACCTTGTCCCCTACTTTCCAGCCGTGTTTGGCTGCCAAGTCCTTGTGCAAGAGGATTTTATCCTTGTCGTCGTTGGTTAGGTGCTCACCTTCAACCAGCTTATATGAGCCAGAGACAAACTTATCTTCTTTTGAGGAGTCATTGACACCTGTAATCATCAAACTACTTCCAAACCGTTTGGCACGGTCTGCGGTGAGATTTTTCTTGGTTTCTGGCGTTTCAATCAGGTCATATCCAGTCAAATCTCCAATGGCGTTGATACGTTTCACATAAGACTCGATGGCCTTGTTTTCAGTGATTTTTTTGATGTCCTCACCCTTGATATTCCCAGCACCACGAGGCGTTCCTTGATTGACGCGACGATTGATTTGCATGGAGAAGCTATTGGTGATATTTTTAAAGGTCTCCTGAGAAGCCTTGGCAGTAGCTCCCTTGATTGACAAGCCGACCAAACTCAAGCTCGCCATGAGGAGAATAATCAGGAAGATGACAATCGATTTGAAAAACTTCCTTGTAACATAGGCAAATGCGTTGTGTAACATAGATTCCCTTTCTAGATTTGATTTCATAATTCTATCAAAACAAGCTCAAATTATTTACTAGTATTGCGCGTTTCAGTCAGTTTCTTATCCTTTAATTCAAGTGTAATATCTGACGCTTGTGCCACTTCTTTACTGTGAGTTACGACGATGACACATTTACCTGTTTTCTCGGCAAGTGATTTGAGCAGTTCGATAATATCTCCAGCAGTTTTAGGGTCCAGATTTCCTGTTGGCTCATCAGCTAGAATGACTGGAGCTTCTGAAACCAAACTGCGAGCAATAGCAACACGTTGCTGTTGACCACCTGATAACTGGAGAACGTT
Organism: Streptococcus sp. ST14; assembly: GCF_046098195.1. Taxonomy (NCBI): domain Bacteria; kingdom Bacillati; phylum Bacillota; class Bacilli; order Lactobacillales; family Streptococcaceae; genus Streptococcus; species Streptococcus sp. ST14. The sequence goes on along the minus strand of NZ_JBJUSF010000015.1, from coordinate 27,283 downwards.
CCGCTTGATCTGACTTTCATCCAAACCAAGTTCAAGAAGAGTATCCTTACTGGCCTTTTTGTTAACCAAGCGGATATTTTCCAGCGGAGAAAGATAATCTATCAAGTTATAATTTTGAAAGACCAGGGAAATATGGTGCATGCGATGGTAGGAATAACCCTTATTCCGAATGTCCTCTCCTTGGAAAAGGATAGAACCTTCAACAGGACTATCTAGACCGGCCAGTAGAGACAAGAGAGTGGATTTTCCTGCTCCTGACTCACCAATGATACTATAAAACTTTCCGGGTTCAAAATTATACTTGATCTGATATAAAACTGCTTCAGCAGTGTTCTTATAACGGTAGGTAACATCTTGCAATTGTAATAAAGTCATGATTTCTCCTTCTTAACTAATAGATGATAAAATTTCCTTAGGTGATTTTCTAAATAAGAATAGGAAACAAAGGGCTACAGACAAGCAACCAATCAGGAGCAGAAAGACATAGGATTCTGCAAAGGATAGGAGACTGGTTGATAGACTGCTTGCTTTAGCTAGCGTATCTTGTAAGGTTGCCTGATCTCCACTTGCTAGTACAGTTTGTAGCAGATAGGATGTAATGGCTTTCCCAGCAATAAAAGATGGAAGCAAAGCTCCAAGAGATACCAACACCACCTCTAAACAGAACTGTAGGAAGATTGAGCTCTTGCCTTTTCCAAGTGCCAGTAAAATCCCTACCTCGTAGACCCTTTCTCTCAACCAGAGAGACAAGACCAAAATTAAGGCTCCAGCTCCAGCTATCAACATCCCATAAAGGAAGATAGTTAGGAAGGTTTGGAAGGTTGCCACTGAGTCTTTGATTTGTTCAAAGGCCTTATTTTCCTTTTCGACTTGGTAGCCTTGATTTTCCAAGGTCAAGTTCTCCACCTGCTTCATGAGTCCATCCATTTCCTTAGGATTTTCTACATAGAAGCGCGCTGCACTAACTTGAGGTTCACTATTTCCCAAAAGGGTTTGGCTACTTTCATAGTCTGTAAAGACTTGGTTTTCACTGAAGTCAGAAGACAAGCCTGTAAATTTCTCTTGTTTTTTACCAGAAAAGATGCCGACAATTTCAAACTCAACTGTCTGTCCTTTTCCAGATTCTGACTGTCCAGCATCCAAGCGAATCTTGTCATGAAGCGAAAGACCGTTCTTTTTAGCCAGCTCTTCGTGGATCAGGATTTTCTTGGAATCCCCTTTTTGAAGGTGTCGCCCTTCTTTTAGATTGAAAGCTGAGCTGGTGAAGGTAACATCCTTGGATGAATCCTCAAGAGCCGTTAAGCTAACCAAATTCTTGTCCGCAGCTGACAAGTCATCACGTTCGACGCTCTGCTCACCACTCACTGCTTCCTTGTCTTTTAGTTTTGCGACCGTCTCGAGTTCAGGAGAGACATTTTCCAGTCCCTTAATCTTGCTAACTGATGCTAGATCCGATAACTTGAAGGTCTGACCATTCTCTATCTTCTTAATAGAAAAAGAGGTATTAAGAGATTTGTAAAGATTGCTTTCTACTGTTTTGTTGGACTTCATCAGCGTCAAACAGGCTGAAATTCCTGCTAAAAGAACAAATAAAATCAGAAATAAAATAAAACTTCTCAGTCGTTTTCTGCTGACATAAGCCCAAGCTCTTTGGATTGGATTCATTTGTCACCTCCATATTTGTAAGACCATTATAAAACCCAAATATGAAATGTTTATGAAATCGAAAAAAATTTTGATTTATTTTTTATAAAAAATAAAAAAGCTAGCATCCGCTAACTTTTTAAACAAATAATTTACTAATCAAAAATCCACTCCATTCTATATATGATGGGCATCATCTTTCAGCTAAGTATTTTTCAATTTCTTCGACTTTTAATTTCCTGACTTGTGTTTGAGGAAATTCTTGATAAGGCGAGATAGAAAAGCTTGGTTGCAAATTGTCGCATCTTTTATCTGGATTCTTCTTGAGATAGTCTTTTAAAGCTTCCCTGTTGGCAAAAATCTTATATGAAACCCTTCCTTTATTTGACTTGATTTGGTAAATGCCACAGCTTGTCTTCATACTATAATCTGCCGCCCGTAAATAATAGCTAGCAATTTCTAGCGATTTGAACGGAAAATTCCAACGATGTAAACCGTTTTTCGTATGCTCTATACAGATACAACGACCACAATGGCTACAAATATATTGCCTATGCTCTCTTAAACATTCCTGAGGATTCAGTAAGGGAGTCACACGATTTTTCTCACTATAACATTCGACACACATGATTTGACATTCCTTTCTCTCACCCTTAGTATAGCAAGCTTTCTCATAAAAAGACAGTTCTTGATACCAATCTCTTCCGATAGTCGAACTGCAGCTCTAGCCCTCCTTGAAAAAACAAAAAGAGCTAGCTAAAGCTAACTCTTACCCTATGCGGAGAGAGGGACTTGAACCCTCACGACCTAAAGCGGTCACAGGATCCTTAGTCCTGCGCGTCTGCCAATTCCGCCATCCCCGCGTCGATTACTTTACTAGTATATCAACTTTCAAAATCTTTGTCAACACTTTTTTCAGATTTTTTTCATTTTTCCAAGGGAATCATTCTTTAATTTCAGACAGATTTTCATCCAGTAATTTTGCTCCCAATGTGTTCTTAAAATGCCCAAGAGCAAACTGATGATTTTCTGGCCAGATAGAGGCAACCGCAGGTTTGACAACTTCAATGTTATAACCTAAATTGTAGGCATCAATAGCCGTATGAAGGACACAAATATCGGTCAGAACCCCCGTCAAGATAACTGTAGTAACCCGACGTTCTCTCAGGCGAATATCGAGGTCCGTTCCTGAAAATGCTGAATAGTGACGCTTGTCCATCCAAAAGACGCGACTATCGTCCTTATTTTCCGCATAGAAATCAGCTAGGGGGCCATAGAGGTTACGGCCACTAGTCCCAATGATGTTGTGCGGTGGAAAGAGCTTGCTTTCCGGGTGGAAGGTATCCTTCTCCTCATGAGCATCAATGGTGAAAAAGACATAGTCTCCACGATCAAAAGCTAATCTGGTTGCCTGATCAATGGCTTTTGATATTGCTTGAGCGGGTGCTCCAGCAGTTAGCTTTCCATGATCTGCTACGAAATCCTCTGTATAGTCGATCGAGATTAAAGCTTTTGCCATTAGTAGTCCCTCTTTTTCACTTCCTCAAAAATATCACCAATTAGAACTTTGAGATAAGTCCCCTTCATTCCTAATGAGCGACTCTCAATAATTCCCGCTGACTCCAGTTTACGAAGCGCATTGACAATCACTGAACGTGTAATGCCAATACGGTCTGCAATAACAGACGCAGTCAGCTGTCCTTCATTTCCATCCAGCTCAGCTAAAATAGCTGAAACGGCACGAAGTTCTGAATAGGAAAGGGTATTGACCGCCATGGTAACAGCCGTACGACGGCGAATATTTTTCTCATCTTCTTCACGTTGGAAGTTCAAGAGTTGAATCCCTACCACCGTGCTCGCAATCTCAACAAGAATCAAATCCTCATCTTCAAATTTCTTATCATTGCGCCAAATAATCAAGGAACCTAGGCGAATCCCTGATACATGAATCGGAGCAATGGTCGTCAAACCATCTGGAAAGTCCGCACGGCTCTCTACAGGGAAAATAGTCAAATCATGTTCAACAGGAAGATTTGCTTCCGTGTCGTAAATCATGTTTGCCCCTTGTACATAGACCTCAGGGAAGGTTTTGGTTTGGAAGAACTGTTCTACACGGTCATTATTGGTCTTATAACGCATAAAGTAGCCCAAGAGACGTCCCTTGTTATTCACAATACAAGCGTTACAATCAATAATATCTGCTAACTGGCGTGTGATCGCATTGTAAGGAAGTTCATCTTGGAGTTGCTCCTCAGAGCGCTTTAGAATAGACGTGATTTTTCTTGTTTTTTCTAATAAATGTGCCATTTTTTACCTCGCATATAATCGCTTCCATTATAACATAGAAAAGTCTTTATTTCAATAATTATCTGAAAATTGCTTATTTAATTACAATTTTGAACAGCAAAAATATTTTAGAAAAAAAAGCGATTTTTTTATTGACATCCTATTTTATTTTTGATATCATAACATCATAAGAAGATGACATGATAAATCCCTTTCCGTTTCACCTATCCTTTACCATCACCATCTTCTTTTACTATCGGTCTCCTTATATATAAAAGCGATTCACACTGTGAATCGCTTTTTTCTATTTGTCTCCTTTGTTACGAATAACAAAGCCGGTTTTCTTTTCGCTTGAAGTGTTGCGAGGTTTTTTATTGTCTTTATTACGGTAACGTCTGTCTTTATCAAAACGATCGTTCCCACGACTGCCTTTCTTGAAATCATCACGGCGACCATTGCCACGGCGATCACGGTCTCGACGGTCGTCCCCACGACGGCCTCCACGACCTCCCTTACCTTTGCCACCGAATCCATTACCTGATGGTTTAAATGGCAGTGGTTTTTCACGCGCAATCTCCACTTCAGGCAGGCTGTCTGGATCTTGGACTGTCAGGCTCAAGATATACATAGCCAATTCTTCTGGACTAAATTCAGCAGCTAACTTACGAGCATCTTTAGCAAATTTTTCAAAGTTCCCACGAATAGTTTCATCCGCAAAATCACGTTCGATTTTCTTGAGAGCTACTTGTTTCTTAGCTTGGAAGGCTTCTTCTGCTGTCGCTGGTTTCAAGCCTTTCATGCGTTTCTTAGTCAAGTTTTCGATGATTTGAAGGTAGCCCATTTCATTTGGTGCTACGAAAGTAATAGATTGACCTGACTTACCAGCACGACCTGTACGGCCGATACGGTGAACATAACTTTCAGGATCTTGTGGAATATCGTAGTTGTAGACATGGGTCACACCTGAGATATCCAAACCACGTGCTGCCACGTCTGTCGCAACCAAAACATCAAGATTCCCATTTTTAAAATCACGAAGGACACGAAGACGTTTATTTTGGTCTAAGTCACCATGAATTCCTTCTGCACGGAAGCCACGAATTTTAAGTCCACGAGTCAATTCATCTACACGGCGTTTAGTACGACCAAATACAATAGCAAGTTCTGGTTGTTCCACATCCATAAGACGTGTCATGGTATCAAATTTCTCTTGTTCCTTGACACGGATATAGTACTGATCCACCAGCTCTGTTGTCAATTCCTTGGCAGCAATCTTCACATGCTCAGGGTCTTTCATAAACTGAACACCGATACGTTTGATAGCATCTGGCATGGTTGCTGAAAAGAGCAAGGTTTGACGATTTTCAGGGACACGGGAAATGATGGCTTCAATGTCTTCAAGGAAGCCCATGTTGAGCATTTCATCCGCTTCGTCAAGGATCAGGGTTTCAATGTCTTGTAATTTCAAGGCCTTGCGTTTAATCAAGTCCAAGAGACGGCCTGGTGTTCCTACCACGATGTGGGCACCAGATTTAAGGGCCTTGATTTGTTTTTCAATGCTGGAACCACCGTAAACTGAGCGAACTTTCACTCCTTTGCTACGGCCAAAGCGGAACAGTTCTTCTTGACTTTGGACAGCGAGTTCACGAGTTGGAGCGATGACCAAGGCTTGGATAGTCGCTTCTTCTGTACGGATTTTTTCAAGGGTTGGCAAGCCAAAGGCTGCAGTTTTTCCTGTACCAGTCTGAGCTTGACCGATAACGTCTTTTCCTTCGAGAGCCAAGGGAATGGTCTGTTCTTGGATGGGACTGGCTTCTACAAATCCAGCTTTTTCAATCTCTGCTAGCAATTCAGCAGACAAGTTAAATTCATTAAATTTCACGTTATTCTTCTTTCTAAAGGTGGTGCGAAGCCACCCTATAGGGCTTTAGTTTATACTTTTCTTTTCATGACGTATCTTCTACAAAAAAGAGATACCGTGTTGCTTCTTTTCCACGAAAGAAAAGTACTAGTTTCTTTGCAACCTATCTAGTATAACACAAGAGCCGGGCAAAAGATAGTAGAATCTTTAAGGAAAATCATGTAAGCGGTTTTTGGATTTCCTTTTTGATTGAACGACCTAGATAATAAGACAAAGCCAAGGCTATACTATATAAAATGAGAAAAACGAACAAGGTTTGTGTGTAAGAATGAGCTATTTTATAAGTCTCTGCTAATAAAATAGGCCCTGCTAAACCAGCCATTGCCCAAGCTGTTAAAATATACCCATGCAGAGCTGCCAATTCCTTGGTTCCAAAAATATCACTGAGATAAGCCGGAATCAATGAAAAACCAGCTCCATAGCAAGTCATCAAAATAGACATAGCGACTACAAATAAAATGGAATCTGTAAAGAGCCAAAGTGAGAGAGAAAAGAAAAGATTGACAAGCAGTAATATACTAAAGGTTAGAGGGCGACCGATATAGTCAGATAAACTCGCCCAGAGCAAACGACCAAACCCATTGAAAATCCCTAAAACGCCCACCATTACTGCTGCATGACTTGTGGACAAGCCAGCCATCTCCTGTGCCATTGGCGATGCCGCTGAAATTAAGCCTAAACCACAAGCTATGTTGATAAAGAAAATAATCCAAAGTATATAAAACCGATTGCTTTTCAGGGCCTGATTCGCAGCCATTCCTTGCGTCAAAGAGGCTGTTTTTTCTTTCCCTGAAACAGATAAAATTGCAAGCTCTTGCTCATATGGACGCTTAATGAATTGTGAAGCTAGGAGCATGATAATAAAGTAACTTGCACCTAAAATATAAAAAGTTTCTACAAGCCCTACCCCTGCGATGAGATGTTGCGCTATGGGACTAGTCAATAAAGAAGCAAAACCAAATCCCATAATCGCTAAACCTGTTGCGAGACCACGTTTATCAGGAAACCATTTTATAATCGTTGACACAGGGGTAATATAGCCTGCTCCCAAACCAAGCCCACCTAAAATACCATAAGCGAGATACAACAACCACAGCTCCTGACGGTCTATTGCAAATCCTGTTAAAATATTTCCACCTGCGTATAGAAAAGCAGATAGACTCCCCATGACTCTCGGACCAAATTTTTCTACCAAACGCCCCATAAATGCAGCCGATAATCCCAAACAAAAGATTGCTAGACTAAAGGCAAAGGCAACAGAAGCCTGATCCCATCCCGTTTTTTCAATAATAGGGTTGCGATAAACACTCCAAGCATAAGTCGAACCCAGCATTAAGTGTAAAATGACCCCAGCAAAGGCAATAATATAACGATTCGATTTCATAAAACCCCCTATTTTCGAACATTTATTCTATTTTATATAAAAATAGATAGGATTTTAGTTTATCAAGCTTGTCAAAAAATTACTAGTTTTTTGTCCAGAAAGCGTTTTTATCTTTTTCTGTCTTTTTCGTAGCAGAATTGTGCAAAAGTTTTTTTCTTGTGCTAGAATGAAAATCGAATAGGAGGACTATAAATGTTAACATATGATTTAATCGTTATTGGATTTGGTAAAGCTGGGAAGACACTAGCTGGTAAATTGGCTTCAGCTGGCAAAAAAGTTGCCCTGGTTGAGCGTAGCAAAGCTATGTACGGTGGAACTTGTATCAACATCGGTTGTATTCCAACTAAAACCTTATTAGTTGCTGCTGAGAAAGACTTGTCTTTTGAAGAAGTCATTGCTACCAAGAACACCATCACTAGTCGCCTCAACGGTAAAAACTATGCGACTGTTGCGGGTACAGGTGTAGATATCTTCGATGCGGAAGCTCACTTCCTTTCAAATAAAGTCATCGAAATCCAAGCAGGTGATGAAAAACAAGAACTGACTGCTGAAATTATCGTTATCAATACCGGTGCCGTTTCAAACGTCTTGCCAATCCCTGGACTTGCTACAAGTAAGAATGTCTTTGACTCGACAGGTATCCAAAACTTGGACAAATTGCCAGAAAAACTTGGTGTCCTTGGTGGCGGAAATATCGGTCTTGAATTTGCAGGTCTTTACAACAAACTTGGAAGCAAAGTTACAGTCCTAGATGCCTTGGATGCTTTCCTACCTCGTGCAGAGCCTTCCATTGCAGCTCTTGCTAAACAATACATGGAAGAAGACGGTATTGAATTGCTTCAAAACATCCGTACTACTGAAATCAAAAACGACGGTGACCAAGTCCTTGTCGTAACTGAAAACGAAACTTACCGTTTCGATGCCCTTCTCTACGCAACTGGACGTAAACCAAACGTAGAACCACTTCAACTTGAAAATACAGATATTGAACTAACTGAACGTGGTGCTATTAAAGTAGACAAACATTGTCAAACAAACGTTCCTGGTGTCTTCGCAGTTGGAGACGTCAACGGTGGACCTCAATTTACCTACATCTCACTTGATGACTTCCGTGTTGTCTATAGCTACCTTGCTGGAGATGGTAGCTACACTCTTGAAGACCGTCTCAATGTTCCAAACACCATGTTCATCACACCAGCTCTTTCTCAAGTTGGCTTGACTGAAAGCCAAGCAGCAGATTTGAAACTTCCATATGCAGTGAAGGAAATCCCTGTTGCTGCCATGCCTCGTGGTCACGTAAATGGAGATCTTCGCGGTGCCTTCAAAGCTGTTGTCAATACTGAAACAAAAGAAATTCTTGGTGCAAGCATCTTCTCAGAAGGCTCTCAAGAAATCATCAATATCATCACTGTTGCGATGGACAACAAAATCCCTTATACTTACTTCACAAAACAAATCTTCACTCACCCAACTTTGGCTGAGAACTTGAATGACTTGTTTGCGATTTAAGTTGAGACTGATTTGTTAGCCAACAGCCCTCTTTGGGCTGTTTTTGTTTCTGCGAAATCTCAAATCTGTCTTTTCCCTCTTTTATGATATAATAGAAACATGAAATTAAAAACTACTTTGGGCCTTCTTACTGGGCGTTCTTCCCACTTCGTTTTAAGCCGTCTTGGCCGCGGAAGTACGCTCCCAGGAAAACTCGCCCTTCAATTTGATAAAGATATTTTACAACATCTAGCTAAGAACTACGAGATTGTCGTGGTCACTGGAACTAACGGGAAAACCCTGACAACTGCTCTCACTGTCGGCATTTTAAAAGAGGTCTATGGTCAGGTTCTGACCAATCCTAGCGGTGCCAATATGATTACAGGGATTACAACAACCTTCTTGACTGCAAAATCTTCAAAAACGGGAAAAAATATTGCAGTGCTTGAAATTGATGAAGCTAGTCTCTCACGTATCTGTGACTACATCCAGCCTAGTCTTTTCGTCATCACCAATATCTTCCGCGATCAGATGGACCGCTACGGTGAGATTTATACGACCTACAACATGATTTTGGACGCTATTCGAAAAGTTCCTACTGCTACTGTCCTCCTTAACGGTGACAGTCCACTTTTCTACAAGCCAGCTATTCCAAATCCTGTAGAGTATTTTGGTTTTGACTTGGAAAAAGGACCAGCCCAACTGGCTCACTACAATACCGAAGGAATCCTCTGCCCTGACTGTCAAGGCATCCTCAAATATGAGCACAATACCTATGCCAACTTGGGTGCCTATATCTGCGAAAATTGTGGCTGCAAACGACCTGACTTGGACTACCGTCTGACAGACTTGGTTGAATTGACCAACAATCGCTCCCGCTTTGTCATTGACGGCCAAGAATACGGCATCCAAATCGGTGGACTTTACAACATCTACAATGCCCTTGCTGCGGTTGCTATTGCCCGTTTCCTCGGTGCAGATTCGCAACGGATCAAGCAAGGATTTGACAAGAGTCGCGCTGTCTTTGGACGTCAGGAGACCTTCCATATCGGTGATAAGGAATGCACCCTTGTCTTGATTAAAAATCCAGTCGGTGCAACTCAGGCTATCGAGATGATCAAACTAGCGCCTTATCCATTTAGCCTATCTGTCCTTCTCAACGCCAACTATGCTGATGGGATTGACACTAGCTGGATCTGGGATGCTGACTTTGAACAAATTGCTGACATGGACATTCCTGAAATCAACGCTGGTGGTGTTCGTCATTCTGAAATCGCGCGTCGTCTACGAGTGACAGGCTATCCAGCTGAGAAAATCACTGAAACAAGCAATCTGGAACAAGTTCTCAAGACCATTGAGAACCAAGATTGTAAGCATGCCTATATCCTGGCTACCTATACTGCTATGCTAGAATTCCGTGAACTGCTGGCTAGTCGTCAGATTGTTAGAAAGGAGATGAACTAATGGTTTATACTTCACTTTCCTCAAAAGCTGGCAACTACGCTTATCAGCTCAACATCGCCCACCTCTATGGAAACCTCATGAATACCTACGGGGACAACGGCAACATCCTCATGCTCAAGTATGTGGCTGAAAAACTGGGGGCTCATGTGACAGTTGACATCGTTTCTCTCCATGATGACTTTGATGAAAACCACTACGACATCGCCTTTTTCGGTGGCGGTCAAGATTTTGAACAAAGCATCATTGCTGGCGATCTTCCTGCTAAAAAAGAGAGCATTGACAACTACATCCAAAACAATGGTGTTGTTCTAGCCATCTGCGGTGGTTTCCAACTTTTGGGCCAATATTATGTTGAAGCCTCAGGCAAACGCATCGAAGGACTAGGTGTCATGGGCCACTACACCCTCAACCAGACCAATAACCGCTTTATCGGTGACATCAAGATTCACAATGAAGATTTCAATGAAACCTACTATGGCTTTGAAAATCACCAGGGACGTACCTTCCTTTCTGATGACCAAAAACCACTGGGTCAGGTTGTCTATGGAAATGGAAATAACGAAGAAAAGATCGGCGAAGGGGTTCATTATAAGAATGTCTTTGGTTCCTACTTCCACGGACCTATCCTCTCTCGTAATGCCAATCTAGCTTATCGTCTAGTCACTACTGCTCTCAAGAAGAAATACGGTCAGGACATCCAACTCCCTGCCTATGAGGACATCCTCAGCCAAGAAATCGCTGAAGAATACAGTGACGTGAAAAGCAAGGCTGACTTTTCTTAAACTAAGGAAAATTAGATAAAAGAACTCCACTATCTTGTCGGAGTTCTTTTTGCCTGTTCTTTTACCCTTCTCCCTTGCATTTTCTCTCTTTTTTTGCCAAAATAGAGGGGTAGAAAGAAGGTAGCATATGTCTAAATTACAACAAATCCTAACATATCTTGAATCAGAAAAACTAGACGTCGCTGTCGTATCTGACCCCGTCACTATTAATTACCTCACTGGCTTTTACAGTGATCCCCATGAACGCCAAATGTTCCTCTTTGTTCTAGCAGATCAGGAACCTCTCCTCTTTGTCCCAGCCCTTGAGATTGAGCGTGCAAGCAGCACTGTCTCTTTCCCAGTTGTAGGCTATGTGGATTCTGAAAACCCATGGCAAAAAATCAAAAATGCTTTGCCTCAGCACGACTTCAAACGTGTCGCTGTTGAGTTTGACAACCTCATCTTGACCAAATACCATGGTTTGAAAACAGTCTTTGAGACTGCTGAGTTTGAAAACCTCACTCCTCGCATCCAACGCATGCGCCTCATCAAATCAGCTGACGAAGTGCAAAAAATGATGGTTGCAGGGCTCTATGCTGATAAGGCTGTAAAAGTTGGTTTTGACAATATTTCTCTTGATAAGACAGAGACAGATATCATCGCCCAAATCGACTTTGCCATGAAACGTGAAGGCTATGAAATGAGCTTTGATACCATGGTCTTGACTGGCGATAACGCTGCAAATCCGCACGGAATTCCTGGAGCAAACAAGGTCGAAAATAACGCCCTTCTCCTCTTTGACCTTGGTGTTATGGTCAATGGCTACGCTTCAGACATGACTCGTACAGTAGCTGTCGGCAAACCAGACCAGTTCAAAAAAGATATTTACAACTTGACTCTAGAAGCCCAACAAGCTGCCCTTGATTTTATCAAGCCAGGTGTAACAGCTCATGAAGTGGACCGCGCCGCCCGTGAAGTCATCGAAAAAGCTGGTTACGGTGAGTACTTCAACCACCGTCTCGGTCACGGTATCGGTATGGATGTCCACGAATTCCCTTCTATCATGGAGGGAAACGACATGGTCATCGAAGAAGGCATGTGTTTCTCTGTTGAACCTGGTATCTATATCCCTGGTAAAGTCGGTGTTCGTATCGAAGACTGCGGTGTTGTTACCAAGGATGGCTTTGACCTCTTTACAAGCACCAGCAAAGGCTTGCTTTATTTTGATTAAACCTAGACAAGCAAAAAGTCAGCTATTGAAGCTGACTTTTTTATTTTATCTTCTTGACGCTCTGAAAAACTACAAATCCCACAATCATCCCCAAGGTATTTTGCAGGAAGTTTGGAAGAATTTCTGGTAAGGCTGCTGACCAGCCATTCATTAGGGTTGAGCCCAGAGCGTAGCCACTTACCATGACGATAGTAGCTAAGACTAGGCCTAGCCATTGCCATTTCCCTTTAAAACCTGCAAAATAACCTTGCAAGCCATGATTTATCAAGCTAAAGAACATCCACTGTGGATAGCCTGATAGAAGGTCAATTAGGAATCCTGCTAGTCCTCCAACGACAGCTCCTTCTTTACTGCCAAAGTAAAAGGCAGTAAAGAAAATACCTGCATCCAAGAGGGTCAATATTCCTGTTGCCGTTCCAATTTTCAAGTAATAACCTAGAACCACAGAAAGGGCGGTTAAGAGGGATACAAGGGCGATTTTAGTTGTTTTGGTTTGCTTCATATTGTCTTACTCCATATTGATCTGCTTGTGCAATAGCACGGTAAACGAAAGCTTTAGAATTTTCTACTGCTGGTAAAAGTTCATCCCCTTTGACCAAGTGACTGGCGATGCTTGAGGCAAAGGTACATCCTGCACCAGCATTTTGGCTTTGAATGACTGGGTTTTCTAGAACAGTGAAAGTTTGTCCATCATAAAAAACATCCACTGCCTTGTCCTGACTGAGGCGATTGCCTCCCTTGATAATAACTGCTGGCGCTCCTAAATCATGCAATTTCTGAGCTGCAGCTTTCATGTCCTCCAAGGTTTTGATCTCTTGACCCGCTAACAATTCTGCTTCAGGAAGATTTGGCGTAATCACACTGACGTGAGGGAAAAAACGAATCAACTCTTGGCAGAGCTCACTGACAGCTACATCGTGCGTTTCTTTGCAGACCAAGACAGGGTCCAATACCACAGGCACTCCTGGACGTTGCTTGATAAAGTCCAAGGCCTTCTCAGCCACACTGACAGTAGGAAGAAGGCCAATCTTAATCCCTGCAAACTCGACATCACGTAAGCTATTCAACTCATGTTGGAAAATAGTATCATCCGTAGGGAAGACTTCAAAGCCCTTTTCGGTCAAGGCCGTCAAACAAGTGACAGCTACAAAGCCATGCAAGCCGTTTAAGGTATAGGTGGCAAGATCAGCTGACAATCCACCGCCACTAAAAATATCATTCCCAGAAAGGGCTAAAATACGATTATTCTTCATATCGAATCTCCTTCAAATACAAACCATTTGGTGCCGCCGTTGGACCTGCTAGCTGCCTGTCCTTCTTCTCCAAAATCAGGTCAATCTGCTCAACTGGCATGCGGTTGTTGCCGATTTTGAGCAGCGTCCCCACCATATTGCGAATCTGCTTATACAAGAAACCATTTCCTGAGAAGGTAAAGGTCAAAAATTGGCCTGTCTCATCAACACTAAGACCGGCTTCTGTAATAGTACGAACCTTGTCCTCTACACTAGTCCCAGACGCTGTAAAACCGGTGAAATCATGGGTTCCCTCTAGCTTTTTGATTGCCATCTGCATCCGCTCCACATCGAGGGGATAGGGAAAGTGAGTAGCATAGTGACGACGCATCGGATTTTTAGGACGCCCCCTATCTACGATAAATTCATAAGTCTTGCTATGCTTGGCGTAACGACAGTGAAAATCATCTGCCACGATCTCAATCGAAATCACATCGATATCCTCTGGAGACTGAGTATCCAGAGCAAAACGGAGTTTTTCCTCATCCATCTGATAGGGCAGGTCAAAATGAATAACCTGACCAAGAGCATGGACCCCACTATCCGTCCTACCAGCACCATGAACAGTGATGGCTTGCCCCTTATTGAGTCTCGTTAAGGTTTTTTCGATTTCCTCTTGAACGCTCCGCGCATGAGGCTGCCGCTGAAAACCAGCAAAGGCATAACCATCATAAGAAATAGTTGCTTTATATCTTGTCATAACTTCTATTTTATCAGGAAATAAAAGTGTAAACAAGTTTAAAAACCAATAATTGTCCGGGTACAAATTTCAAAAAGAAAAACTTAGGAAACCAATCCTAAGCTCTCTTTTGAAGTGCGTACATAACAAAGATAGAAGTGACAATCAACCAGCAGCCTAGAATGGTGAAGACCAACATACCGTTTTGAGTCACCAAGCCAATCGCCCCAAGAATAAACGGTGTCGTAAAGGCTCCAAAGCTACATCCTAGCACTGCAAATGATGTTGCCTGATTAAGGAGCTTGGCTGGTATTCTTTCAGAAAGAAGCTGAAAGACAGTGGTCAAGGCCACACTGTAGGAAAAACCTGCCACAACACTTCCAACTACCATCACACCCAATGACGGAGACAAGGCAATCACAATCTGCCCCAATCCAAAGGTGATACCCGACCAAAGGAGCAACCTTTCTTTAAACAGAGAGATAAAGAAAGAAAAACTCACACCTGCCAAGATACCAATTAACTGCATGATACTTAAAACCAAGCTCGATAACTGGGCATCCCCTAGACCTCTTTCCACCATCAGACTAGGAATACGAATGGTGATAGCTGTGTTGGTGCAGACAACAACTGCTGCTTCGACAGCCAATAGAAAAATTAATCCTTTCATCTTTCCTGTCAAACGAGTCGTTTCGGTCTCTTTTTTCTTTGTTTCTTTCTTTTCTTTCCCATAAGGGACAAAGAGCAGATAAAGGATCAATACTAAAAATCCCGCACTGTAGGCCAAGAAGGTCACTGTCCATCCCAAGGATAAGAGTTGACCGACCACTAGAGTCAAAATCGATGCCCCGACAACTTCTGCTGATCCGCGAAGACCCAACATCTGGATCCGTGTCTTTCCATGATAGCGTTCGCTAATGATGGAAATGGCCTTGGCATTAATCATTCCAACACCCAAGCCAAATAAAATCCGCATCGCAAAGACAAAGTTGTACTCCTGATACCAGAAGGGAGCTGTTCCACCGATAGAGAGGATGAGAAGGCCCAGACTAATCTGAAGTCTCTCAGGAAACAACCGCTCCAAAAACCCATTTAAAACCAGCATAATCATGATTCCAAAAGAAGGAAGACTGACCAGGAGCTCGATTTGTTCTTTGGGGTATCCTTGATAGTAGTCAAACATGGCTGGCAGAGCACTTGAGATGGAGAAGGAGGTAATCAAAACGAGGGAGAGGGCCAAAATACTAGCCCGTTCTAAATATTGTTTCATGAATTTTCTTTCTGTATATTTCTCACTGTTGATCCTTTTAAAAGGAAGATGGCAAGAAAAGAAGGAGCCCGATTGAACTAGAGACTCCGTCCTAACTTTCCTAATAGGAAGACTATTTTCGCTTGATTTGCTTGATCAGATAGAAGATGAAGCCTGCAACCATATACGCCGCAAAAATGATCAAACACCATTTGATAACCACGTCCCAACCCTTGTTCACATTTAAAAAGAAATAAGGGAAGGGATTGTCCTTGGAATTCGGAATATTGAGTTTTAAGACCAAGCCATTAAACAAGGCAAAAATCATATAAACCAAGGGCAAGATAGTCCACAAGACTGGATCCCAGATCTTGTATTGACCCCGTTTATCAAAGAAAAGGGTGTCGGCTAAAAACCAGAGTGGAACGATATAGTGGCAAAGGAAATTTTCCACACGGTAAAAGTCTGTCGCAATCGGAGCAAGCATAAAATGGTAAATCACACAGGTAATCATGATACTCATGGTAACACCACCCTTGAGACGAAGCAAGGTCGGACTTTGCCAATTTTCACCTGAACGGCTCATCACACGGAGCAGATAACCCGTGAAAATCGTTACCAAAAGATTGGACAACACTGTGTAGTAAAGGAGCATACCAAAGCCACCGTGCTTGGTAATCTCCAAATAAACTCCTGTAAATGCCGCTAAGAACAAGAGCACACGACTATAAAAGATAAATTTGTAGTTCAGTTTCATGGCTAGATTTTCTTAACAAATTCTGACTTGAGTTTCATAGCTCCAAAACCATCAATCTTACAGTCGATGTTGTGGTCACCTTCTACGATACGGATATTTTTAACGCGAGTTCCTTGTTTCAAATCCTTTGGCGCACCTTTTACTTTCAAATCCTTGATAAGAGTTACAGTATCGCCGTCAGCCAATTTATTTCCATTGGCATCAATAGCAACAACACCTTCTTCTACTTCTGCAACTTCTGCAGGGTTCCATTCATAGGCACACTCTGGGCAGACCAAGAGACTTCCGTCTTCGTAGACATATTCTGAATTACATTTCGGGCAATTTGGTAAGTTGTTCATAAGTCCTCCTTAAACTAACAATTATTCTTTAAAATTCATATGTTATTGAACAGCAACTATTATACCGTAAAATCCTAGATTTGACAATGTGTCCTAAGTCTAGCAGACAAAAAAATCATGCAACTTTTTACAGTTACATGACTTTTAAAAGATGATTGGTCATGGGCACTTATCAGGCGCCTCATGATAAAAGGGGTAGCAACTATATTTTACAAACCAGGAGCTTGTCCAAGTTCTGCTGCAAGCATCCAAACTGTTTTCTCAAGTTCAGCCTTAGCACCAACAAAGATATCGTTTGTAACATCATCACCTTCTTCATCAGTCACATCCAAAGCTTTTTGGAAAAGAGCGATGAGATAGCGATAAATCGCTAGAACACGTTCCAAGCTTTCTTCAACGTTACGGAATTCTCCTTCTTCTTCTTCGATTTCACTGTGTTGAAGGAATTCTGTCAAAGTTGAGTAAGGTTTGCCGCCAAGGGTGATCAAACGTTCGCTGATTTCGTCAAGATAGCCATCAAGGCTGTCCATGTATTCATCCATTTTTGGATGCCATACGAGGAAACCACGACCACGCATATACCAGTGAACTTGGTGAAGGGCAATGTGAGCCACATACAAGTCTGCTACTGCTTGGTTCAATACTTCCTTTGTTTTTGCCAATGCTACTGGCACTGTTTTAGATAATGTTGTAACGTCTTTTACTGCTTCTTTTTTCAATTCAACCATATTTCTTACCTCTTTCATTTTTTTATAACCATCTTATTAGTGGTTACAATATAAGTATACTACTACCAGAAAACGATAGCAAGGAAATTGTACTATCTGAGAAAAGTTGTAATAGACTGATAATTTAAGAAAAATTTACAGCATCTACAAAAAAGACAGTCTTAGAAGACTGTCTGGAATAACTGAGATTATTTTACAAAATCAAGCAATGCCAAGAAGCTTTCAGCTTCAAGTGACGCACCACCAACAAGGGCACCGTCAACGTCTGGGCAAGCCATGTATGAAGCAACGTTTTCAGGTTTAACAGAACCACCGTATTGAACACGAACTTTGTCCGCAACTTCTTGACCAAAGTCTGCAGCTACAACGTCACGAACGACTTTACACATTTTTTGTGCATCGTCTTGTGAAGCTGATTTACCAGTACCGATAGCCCAGATTGGCTCATAAGCGATAACTGATGCAGCAACTTGTTCTGCAGTCAATCCACCCAATGCAGCAGATACTTGAGCACCTACGAATTCAGCAGCTTTACCAGCTTCGTAAGTTTCAAGTGACTCACCACAACAGATGATTGGAAGCATACCGTTTGCAAAGATTGCTTTTGCTTTTTTGTTGATATCTTCGTCAGTTTCATGGAAGTAGTCACGACGTTCTGAGTGACCGATAACAACGTAGTCAGTACCGATTTCTTTCAAAACTTGTGGGCTAGTTTCACCAGTGAAAGCACCTGCATTTTCAAAGTAGCAGTTTTGAGCAGCAACTTTAAGGTTTGAACCTTTAGCAGCAGCAAGAACAGCTGTCAAATCAAGAGCTGGAGCTGCGATACCTGCTTCAACAAGGTCTGATGAAGGAAGTTTTGATGCAACGGCTTCAACGAATGCTTTTGCTTCTTCTGGATTTTTGTTCATTTTCCAGTTACCAGCGATAAATGGTTTACGTGACATTTCACATACCTCTTTTTTCATTTTATTCACTATTATTCTATCATATTTATAAGGAGCTTGCAAACCTTACTCTAATTTTCAAGATTTTTCAAGCGGCTAATCTTGCCACAAATTCATGGCATCGAGGAAATCAGCCGAAGCCTGAACTTGTTTGGGATTGTTGGCTTCTCGCTCTGCTCGTTTGGCCTCTACTTGGGCAACAGACTGGATACCTTCATGGCGCCAGTTTCGTAGGATTGCCTGAATATATTTCCAGTTTGGCTTGCCATTGAGAACGGCCTCTCGGAGAGCTTCCTTGATCAAATCCGCCTTAACTCCATCTTCTTTGACAGTCTTAGAAAGATCTTCGATTTCAAATGGTGTTAATAAGCGTCCCAATTCCTGCTGAAAAGTTTCAACCAGATCCTTCAACTGATTCTGCGGGTTTGGGGCTGTTGTAGCTGGAGTTTGGCTATCTAGTAAGCTATCCAAGCGTTCAAAAGCCAAACTAGCATCAAAAATTAGCTCAATTTCCCCATTTAGTTCAATGGTCCGATATTGTAGCAAACCATTTTCAGTCAAATTCGAAATAGATTGGTTGACATCTGCCACCTCTTTCCCAATGATTTCAGCAATCTGACTAGGCGAAACATCTCCTAGGGCTGTGGTATTTTGTAAATAGAAAAATTGCCAGACGAGAAAATCTTCGCTGGAAGGAAAGAGTTCCTTAAAATGCAAGAGCAGGGCACTTGGCAAAACCAAGTTCCCTGATTTAAAAGCGTCAAAATATGTCATAATTCCTCTTATAGATATCCAAATGCAGCCGCATCATCCTCTACCTTTCTCCAGTCAAAAGGGGTTTCTTGATAAACCGCATAGTTTACCCAATTACTGAAAAAGAGAGCAGCTGATGAAGACCAACAGAGACAGGGCGTCTCATTCACATCATCATTTTTAAAGTAGTTCTCTGGGATATGAGGGTCGAGTCCCGCCTCATAATCACGAAAATACTCTCTTGCCAAAGTGTCACGATCGTACTCCAAATGACCAAAACTATAAATCTCACGTAAATCTCGACTAGCTAGGATAGAAACCCCAACCTCAGGACCTTCTGACAGAATCTCCAGATTGGTCTTGTTTAAGATTTCTTCTTTTAAAATCTCAGTATGACGAGAATGAGGAGCTACATAGCGATCATCAAAACCTCTAAAAAGAAGGTGCCCTTCTTTTAAGGTGTCCTGTGGATAAATGCCTGATAGTTTCCGATCCATCTGGTGCTTTTCAACGCCATAGCGAACATAAAGACCTGCTTGTGCTCCCCAACAGATATGGAGGGTTGAAAAAACATGCGTCTTGGACCATTCGATGACCTGCTTGAATTCCTCCCAGTAGTCCACCTCTTCAAAAGGCAAATGCTCCACTGGTGCTCCTGTGATAATCATTCCATCAAAAAAGTCATCCTTGACCTCTGGAAAGGTCTTATAGAAGGTTTCCATATGTTCGGCACGAGTTGTCTT
This sequence comes from Streptococcus sp. ST14, assembly GCF_046098195.1. NCBI lineage: Bacteria > Bacillati > Bacillota > Bacilli > Lactobacillales > Streptococcaceae > Streptococcus > Streptococcus sp. ST14. Next base: position 7,615 of record NZ_JBJUSF010000015.1, on the reverse strand, counting down.
GGAACGATGTGTTTCCATATATAAGAAATCAATATCTAATTGCAAAGGGGTATTAGCCAAATGCCGTAAGAGTTGCGTTTCTGTTACCATCTTTTGAGGCATGAGATTTAAAATCAAAATCTTCAAGGGGCGAATATCCTGATGAGCAGCCCGTTGGTCGTCCATAACAAAGATATTTTCTGTCCTTAAAATCTCCACAGCTGGCAATTTTTTATCAATTCGAATCGGCATAATACCCTCCTAACAGTTCTCTATTTCGGGAATGATGTTGTCTGTTTGAAAGTAAAAACCTCCAAATACTTCTTCCCTTTATTATACTGTATGAAGATATAGTTTTCAATTATAGTTTTTTTCTAACTAGCTATAGTTAATTTATATAGCAGATGAAGAGAAAACAGCCCCAAGGACTGTTTTTCATTAATAATGCATAAGTACCTTGTAATCGTAATCTCCGATTTTTTCACGGCCTTTAAGCTCATCCAACTCAATCAAGAAAGCACAACCGGCTACAATTCCACCAAGTCTTTCAATCATCTCAATCGTTGCTTTGACAGTTCCACCTGTTGCCAAAAGATCATCTACGATGAGAACACGTTGACCTGGCTTAATCGCATCAGCATGCATGGTCAAGGTATCAATACCGTACTCTTTCTCATAATCAGCAGAAATGACTTCACGTGGCAATTTCCCTGGTTTACGAACAGGTGCAAAGCCAATTCCCAACTCAAAAGCAACTGGGCAGCCAACAATAAATCCACGAGCCTCTGGACCCACGATCATGTCGATTTTCTTATCTGTTGCATACTGAACAATTTCACGAACAGCATAGCTATAAGCATTTCCATCTGCCATCAAAGGGCTGATATCACGGAAGGTGATACCTTCCTTAGGATAATTTTCAATCGTTGCGATATAATCTTTTAAATTCATCTTTATCTTTCTTTCAAAGTTTTTTACTCTCTATTATAGCATATTTTTTAAGAAAGAAAAAAGGAAAAGTTAACTTCAATAATTATCTAACGATTTGACGATTTATAACTAGCCATAGCAATAAAGCCCAATTTCTGTTTATTCTTAGCAAACATTTTATACATAGTTAAAAACTGCTTCCTATTCTCCTTTTTACAAGCATTTACGCAAATTTTCAAAGTTCCTAGCCAACCTTCGTCATAAATCATACCTGATAATTTCATTAATGTCATTTCACCAGTCAATACTTTCACATCACGATAACCTGATTCTATCATCACCTGTTCCCAAGCATCTTGAGTTAAAGGACCTACATTTACATGAATTGCTTGTGACAATTCCTGTCTGACAGACTCTTTAGCTTCCTTAAGAAGCACATCATGTGTCAAAAGAAGACCTTCAGGTTTTAAAACCCTTAGATATTCCATTACACATTTTTTCTTAGCTTGATCGGCTTGCATAGTCAGCATAGCTTCATTTATAACAATATCAAAACTAGCATCTTCATAAGGAAGTTTCATTGCATTTGCTCTTTCAAATCTGATCAAATGACCAACACCTGCCGTTTCAGCAGATTTTTTAGCCACTTCTAAGGCTTGTCCATCCATATCAACAGCAGTTATCTTACAACCAAAACGCTGTGCCAACTCAATTGCTGTAGTTCCCCTATTGCACGCAACTTCTAGTATTCTCTTTTCTTTTGAAAATTCTCCTTCTGCAATTAACCAATCTGTAGCACGTTTTCCTCCTGGACGTAAGCGTTTTTTCCCCAGTTTTGCTAAAAACTTATGACCTGCTTCTGACATTTGAACACCTCTATTTTTTCTTCATTATAACATAAAATTATATTATCTGACAATTCTAATCTATTATTTGATAAACTAGAATCAAAAGCATACAAGCTACCATGACTATAGCATAAATCTATTAATCACCTCTCTAGTTCGAATTCAATTGCTCACGTAGTTTACGCATATAGGTTACAACTACATATTTGTACTTTAGAGTTGCTGGCCTCCTTATCCGCTATATACGCTTTACTATCACGTGCCTATTCGTATAGCCAAGATTTCTCTATCTCTTTCTCAGCCGATTCTCATTTCCAACGTCAGACTTAAAACGGTCTATCCCCAGACCGTTTTAATCCGCTACCTCACGATAGTCAGACTTGGGAATCGCTATTGGGTTCACCGGTAGTAGGTGCCCACCGAGGACTTACACCTCAGATATACGACATGCCCGTCGTACATCAAAAAAAGTTGAGACATAGCGTCTTCAACTTTTTTACATTACTTTAACTACTGATTAAAGTGAGTTTACGTCAACTTTGATACCAACACCTTGAGTAGTTGTGATAGTCAAGTTTGTTACGTAAGTTCCTTTAGCTGTAGCTGGTTTTGCTTTTTGGATTGTTTCGTTGAAAGCTTTAAAGTTTTCAACCAATTTTTCAGCTTCAAATGATACTTTACCGATGATTGCTTGAACATTACCTGCACGGTCAGCACGGTAAGTGATTTTACCACCTTTAGACTCTTCAACTGCTTTAGCAACATCCATTGTTACAGTACCAGTTTTAGGGTTTGGCATCAAGTTACGTGGTCCAAGGACACGTCCAAGACGTCCAACAAGAGCCATCATATCAGGTGTAGCGATAACTACGTCGAAGTCCAACCAACCGTCGTTGATTTTAGCAACAAGGTCATCTTCACCAACAAAGTCTGCACCAGCAGCTTTTGCTTCTTCAGCTTTTGCACCACGTGCGAAAACAAGAACACGTGAAGTTTTACCAGTACCGTTTGGCAATACCATTGCTCCACGGATTTGTTGGTCAGCTTTTTTAACGTCGATGTTCAAGTTGTAAGCAACTTCTACAGTTGCGTCAAATTTTGCAAAGTTAGTTTCTTTTGCAAGTGCTACAGCTTCTTCTACGCTGTATGCTTTTGTGCTGTCGATTTTCTCAAGAGCAGCACGAAGTTGTTTGCTTTTTTTAGCCATTTTCTATTCTCCTTGTAAGTGGTTCAATCGATTTTCATCTCCCACGTCACTTCTCGAAATGATGAAGTCTTGCGGGTTTTCAGTCTACTATTTTTCTCTTCCTACGGCCTTAAGCTCCCTTGCTGTACCCAAGTACAAGGCTCAGTCACTGGCCTAGTATGAAAAGCAACTAATAGACTGCTGTGAGATTTTCTACTGTGTTATTGATTAGTCAACAACAGTGAATCCCATAGAACGAGCAGTACCTTCGATCATACGCATTGCAGACTCTACGTTTGCTGCGTTCAAATCTGGCATCTTAGTTTCTGCAATTTCTTGTACTTGTGCACGAGTAACTGTAGCAACTTTAGTTTTATTAGGTGTACCTGATCCTTTTTCAACACCTGCAGCTTTTTTCAAAAGAACAGCAGCTGGTGGTGTTTTTGTAACGAAAGTAAATGATTTGTCTTCGTATACTGAGATAACAACTGGAATGATCATACCAGCTTGGTCAGCTGTACGAGCGTTGAACTCTTTTGTGAATCCCATGATGTTGATACCAGCTTGACCAAGAGCAGGTCCAACCGGTGGAGCTGGTGTAGCTTTACCAGCAGGGATTTGCAATTTTACAAGTTTTTCGACTTTTTTAGCCATTTTTAAATCCTCCTTTGTGGTTTTGGCGGTAATGTAAGTTTTTTACCTCCCACAAGTATGCTTTACACATACCTTTCCATTATACACTATTTATCTAAAAATGCAAGAGAAAAATTACTTTTTTAATCGACGTAATCGCCGCCTTCAAAGCCATAGTACTCTTCCAAACTGAGACCACTTGCAGCAATTTCTTTAGCTTCTTTTCCAACGTAGCGGAGATGCCATTCTTCTGCCATGTAGCCAGTCTCCTTTTCCTTGCCTTTAAGATAGCGAACAACAAAGCCATAGTCAGCCGCATGGTCCAAGAGCCACTGGGCTGCCTTTTCTTCAGTAACTAAATCCCCATCTGTCCCAATCAAATCAAAAGCAAGACCCGTCTGGTGTTCACTGTAACCTGGGCGTGCTGAGTAGCGATCTGCTGCTTCCTTACCATCTTGATTGACATAGTCTTGGTAGAGCTTAGCCTGAGTTTCATAACTCCTAAACCCACTGTATTGGTCACTGATTGGATAGCCCTCAGCCTGCATAGCTGCGATTAGTTTGAGCAACTCTGCCTTGGCTGTTGGATTTTCTCCTGGATTGTAATCTTTTGACAAAGGATAACGTTTATTAGCTAGGATAATCTCATCGTATTTCCCTTGGATACTATAATAGCTCCCTTTATTGCTAACTTCTGCCTTTTTCTGACTAGAAGCTTGAGATTTGCTACCTACAGTTCCTTCCGGTTGACTGCTTTGCTCCGTTTTTTGAGTGTTTTCTTCAACTTTGGTTTTTTCTTGCGAACAAGCTGCAAGGGTCAATGCTAGTAAACCAGATAAAATGACATATCTTTTTTTCATTTCTTTCTTCCTCTCTCTTAGGCCAAATACTTCTCCAATTCATGAGATAAGATTTTAATCATCTCTTCCAGCTCTGGCGATTGTACTTGGCAATCTTCTGCCGCCATTTCTTCCCAGGGCACCCACCAGACTGGGCCACGGCCATTCAAACCGTGACTCTTCATATCACCTGCTCTTCGGGGAAAAAGATGCCAATGAGCGTGGGCATCGCCATTTCCTAGGAGTTCAATATTCATCTTTTCAGCCTCAAATGCTTTGGCGACTGCTTCTTGGACTAAACTCATTTCCTCTAAAAAGCGAAGTTTTACAGAAGTTTCCATATGATGGAGTTCTGTGACATGATCTTTTGCTAAAAATAAGGTATAGCCCTTAAAGTATTGGTAGTCACCAATAACAACATAGCCTGTTTCTAGTTCTTTTACAAAGTAGGGATTTTCTCCTGCCTTGATCCATTCAATTCTTTGACAAATCAAACACATATTAGTCTACCAATGCGCTCTTGAGATAGGCATCGACCATACGCTCAGTCGCCACTACTGAATCAATATGTGTTCGTTCGTAAGAGTGACTTGACTCAATACCAGCTCCAAGGAGGGCATGCTTGACCTCGGCTCCTGCAGACATAGCTGCCGAAGCATCCGAACCGTAAAATGGATAAATGTCGAGCTTAAATGGAATATCTTGCTCCTTTGCCAAAGCCACTAAATGTTGACGGAAGTCGTAGTGATAGGGACCTGAAGCGTCCTTGACACAGATAGAAACTGTATACTCATCCGTCTGCTGGTCATCGCCCATAGCTCCCATATCCACAGCTAGATATTCCACTACCTGAGCTGGAATATTGGAGTTTGCACCGTGACCCACCTCTTCAAAGACTGAAAAAGCAAAATGAGTTGTTACTGGCAATTCAAGCCCCTCTTCCTTATAAACACGAAGAAGATTGAGCAAAATCGCTGCGCTGACTTTGTCGTCCAAGTGACGAGACTTGATAAAACCAGTCTCTGTCACGACAGTTCGCGGATCAAAACTGATAAAATCACCGACCTCGATGCCCAAGGCGCGGGTTTCTTTTTCATTGGTTACTTTTGCATCCAAACGCACTTCCATATTGTCCTGCGTACGTTCTGCAGTTCCCGCATCTTTGTAGACATGGCAAGAAGTTTGATGGATGAGAATAGTCCCAGATACCTTTTGACCAGTGCTAGCTACATGAACCGTACAGTTCTCCCCTTCAATCATGTTCCAAGGGAAACCACCGATGCGATCCAATTTGAGACGGCCATCCGGTTTGACTGCACGAACAATAGCACCTAGCGTATCCACATGGGCAGTCACATAGCGCTGTTGGTCATCATTTTGACCTTTAATAGTAACATTGACACCACCCTTGGCTGTACGAACCGGCTGGTAACCAAGTTTCTCTATAGTATGGACTAGATAGTCTGAAATCTCACGAGTAAAGCCCGTCGGAGATGCAATAGCAGTTAGTTCTTTGATATAGTTTATAGTCTGATTCATTTCTTCACCTCTTTCCTACCATTATAACATTTTTCTAGTCAGACTCCTTCTCAAAAGGAGAAAAACTGTGTTTAGTTGCTTTCACTATAGATCCATGTTATAATACAAATACTTTGATTATGAAAGGAAAGTAAAAAATATGAAATCATACTTTAAAGTATCACTAGCCCTTGTGGCTTCACTTGTTCTCCTGCTCGGATGTTCCAAACAAGCATCAACACCTACCAACAGCAGTACCAAAGAAGACACAACAACTCAGTCAAGTGAGAGCAAACAAAGCAGTCAACAATCATCTGAAAAGAAAGAAACAACTAAAACACATACCTTTGTAAACAAAAATAATTCTGGAATCACTTCTACCTTGGTTTATACTGTAGAGGGGGACAATGTTATCAAGCAATCAGCTAATAACATTGCTGATCCTGAAATCCTTGGTGCAACTCCAGAAGATGTCAAGAGTTTTATCGAAGAAAAGTACAAAGGTTATAATGGACTCAAAGGTGTTAAACAAACGATTGAAATCAAAGATGGAAAAGTTGTTCAAGATCTAGAAGTTGATTTCTCAGTTGCAAGTATTAGCGAACTTAGAAAAGCACTTCCTGAAGAATATTCTGGTATCGGCAATCGTGTCAGTTTCTCAAACTCTAAAAAAGCACTGGAAAAAATGGGATTCACAGAAAAGACGAACTAATCTCCTAAAATTTCATATAGACTAGTGTAGGTCCACCCCAAAAGTTAGACAGAAAAAATCTGACTTTTGGGGTGTTTTATTATATCCCTAACCGATGAGTCCAATAGATTCCTCCCAATCCCATAAAAAGTGCATTTAAAACTTCACACCCTTATAAAGCCATACGATAAAAGATTTTTGAAATAGATAGAGACAAAACATTAATCGTCAGACTAGTTTCTATTCGTTGTCATGTCAGGTCAGATGAGAGGGGAGGTCTAGTTGATTTTGTAGTAGAATCATGTTATAATACAAAATACTTTGATTATGAAAGGAAAAGACATGAACAAATATTTTAAAATGACTCTTTGTATAGCTCTACCATTAGCTATCTTATTGGGATGTTCAAAACAATCAACAACCTCATCAACTAGCTCAGCAAAAAGTGAAACTACTCAGGTAGAATCTACTAGCCAGCAAGCTACAGAAAACAAATCTGAAGTAAAAACTGTGACCTTTGTAAATGATACTCGTACTGGCTTTAATTCTACTTTAACCTACACTGTGGAGGGAGACAAAGTATTGAAACAATCAGGTCATAATGTCTATGATCCAGAGGCTCTTGATACTACTGCTGAAACTCTTAAAGCATTTGTTGAAAAAACTTATAAAGGATATCAAGGCCTCAAAGGTGTTACTCATAGCATCAAAATCAAAGATGGGAAGGTCGTTCAAGATGCTGAAGTCGACTTCACAGTCGCAAGTATTGACGAACTTAGAAAAGCCTTACCAGAAGAATACTCAGGCGTAGGTAACTATGTTAGCTTTACTGCTTCTAAGAAAATGTTAAAAGATCTTGGATATACTGAAAAAACTAACTAAGTGTCTTTTACAAAAATAAAAAACCTCGGCTTTGAACTGCACCCCAAAAGTTAGACAGAAAAAATCTAACTTTTGGGGTGTTTTTATTATGAAATTAACTTATGATGAT